>CAYSAR010000128.1:0-733 GCA_964428985.1 uncultured Gemmatimonadaceae bacterium
CGACCTCGCCGGCGTGCACTTCACCGGCTCGACCGGCGTGTTCAACTCGATGTGGGGCACCATCGGGAAGAACATGGGCAAGTACAAGTCGTACCCGCGCATCGTCGGTGAGACGGGTGGCAAGGACTTCATGATCGCGCATCCGTCGGCCGACGCGGCGGCGTTCGCGGCGGGCGTGATCCGTGGCGGCTATGAGTACCAGGGCCAGAAGTGCTCGGCCGCGAGCCGCATCTACGTGCCGAGGTCGCTCTGGAAGGACGTGAAGGGGCGGCTCGAGGCGATGATCAACGACATCAAGGTCGGCGACGTCGCCGACTTCACGAACTTCATGGGCGCGGTCATCGACAAGAAGGCGTTCGACCGCATCGACGGCTACCTCGCCGACGCGAAGCAGAACGCGACCGTCGTCGCCGGCGGGGGCACGAACGGCAAGGTTGGGTGGTTCGTCGAGCCGACGCTCGTCGAGACGAAGGATCCGGCGTACCGGCTCATGTGCGAGGAGATCTTCGGCCCGGTCGTGACGGCGTATGTGTACGATGACGCCAAGTGGGAGGAGACGCTGCGCATCGTGGACGAGACGTCACCGTACGCGCTGACGGGCGCGGTGTTCGCGCAGGACCGGCAGGCGGTGCGGGAGGCGCACGCGGCGCTGCGGCATGCGGCGGGGAACTTCTACATCAACGACAAGTGCACTGGCGCGGTCGTCGGGCAGCAGCCGGTCGGCGGCGGGCGC
>CAYSAR010000128.1:743-6809 GCA_964428985.1 uncultured Gemmatimonadaceae bacterium
AGTGGCACGAACGACAAGGCGGGGTCGAAGCTCAACCTGATGCGGTGGGTGAGCGCGCGGACGGTGAAGGAGACGTTCGTGCCGCCGACGGACTATCGGTATCCGTTCATGGGCGCGGACTGAGCGGGACGCTCGAACGCCTCACTCGAGGGCTTCGCTGCGCGCATGCGCTACCTGACGCTCGACGTCTTCACCGACCAACCCTTCGGCGGGAACCAGCTCGCCGTCTTCCCCGACGCGAGCGGGATCCCCGACGCGCCGCTGCAGTCGATCACGCGCGAGTTCAACTTCTCGGAGGTGACGTTCTGCTATCCGCCGAAGGACGCGGCGAACACGCGGCGCGTGCGGATCTTCACGCCGGGCGGCGAACTGCCGTTCGCCGGGCATCCGGTCGTCGGCACGGCGGCTGCGCTCGCGCTCGTCGAAGGCGTCGCCGGTGATGCGTACCGGTTCGAGCTCGGCGTCGGGGTCGTGCCGGTGACCGTACGCCGCGAAGGCGACGGGCTCGCGTGGGCCCAGCTCTCTGCCGCGCGCATGCCTGAGATCGGACCACAGGTGCCGACGCTCACGACGCTCGCCGAGATGCTCTCGCTCGAGCCATCGGACGTCTGTGGCGGGACGATGTCGCCGCAGGCGATCTCATGCGGCACGCCGTTCCTGATCGTCGCGCTGAAGACGGTCGCGGCCGTCAAGCGAGCGCGCCTGCGGCTCGACCGGTGGGAACCGATACTCGCGAAGGCCTGGGCGCGCGACCTCTTCATCGCGGCGAAGGACGTCGACACCGCGCCGACGCATTGGCGCGCGCGCATGTTCGCGCCGGCGATGGGGATCGCCGAGGATCCCGCGACGGGTTCCGCCGCCGCCGCGTTCGCCGGATGGCTCGCGTTGAAGGAGACGGCGCGCGATGGCCAGTGGGCGTGGACGATCGACCAGGGGATCGAGATGGGAAGGCCGAGCCGGCTCGAGATCGAGGCGGAGAAGGCGGAGGCGGCGGTCACGGCCGTGCGAGTCGCGGGACGCGCGGTGCTCATGGGAGAAGGCAGACTGCGCCTCCCCGTGTGAGGGAGATGCGATTCGGGCACAGACCACGCCGGTCCGTGGTACGCGGGCGCCGTATGGATGCAGGATGCCGGGATGATGCTCGCCGTGGCTATCGAAGCATGCCGGGCACGGACGCTCGACCCCCGATCGACCCATCGAACGCCCTCATCCCCGCGACCCACGGGACCGCACGATCGCGGCCGTTGCGCTTCGCGATGTAGAGGGCCTCGTCGGCGCGGGCGAGCAACGTCTTCGCGACGTCATCGTCGCGGGCCGCTGAGGCCGCGACGCCGACGCTCGCGGTGAGGCGGTACTCCGCCGGGAGCGAGCGCCACGCGTGCGTGCGGAACGCCGCCATCACGCGCTCGGCGAGGATCATCGCCCCTTCCTCGTTCGATTCCGGCGCGAGGATCGTGAACTCCTCGCCGCCGATGCGCGCGACGACGTCGGGCTCGCGCGCCGTCTCGCGCAGGAGCCCACCCACCTCGCGGATGACTTCGTCACCGGTGAGATGTCCGAACTGGTCGTTGATTGCCTTGAAGTGATCGATGTCGATCGCCAGCACCGCGATGTCCTTCTTGCCGCGCACGGCGCGCGACACCTCGCGCTCGGCGAGCTGGTTCAGGCCGCGGCGATTGAAGCAGCCGGACAGCGGATCGGTCAGCACGATCGTCTCGAGGTGCGATCGCATCCGGTTGTAGGCGCGCCCGATCATCGTGATCGGGTCGGGCATCTGGTCGGGATCCTCCTCGAAGCGTTGCGAGAAGTCACCTTCCTGCGCGCGCGTGAAGATGCCGACGAGCCGCCGCATGCGCGTCGCCATGTAGCCCTGGAGCGCGACGTACGCGAGCACGCCAATCACGTAGAGCGCGAGCGTCCAGAGCTCCTCGGAGGGCGCGATGCGCGTCGACACGGCGGCCGCGAACGCGATGAGCCCCGTGTACGCGAACGCGATCATCGCGAGGTTGAACAGCGTCGCCGTCCATCCGAAGAAGACCTGCGTGAGCTGCACGCTGAACACCGAGACAATCAGCGCGCGATCATAGTGCTCGGGCGGCGTGATCAGCGCGATGACCGCGAAGATCGCGAGGATGTCCGATGCGATCGTGACGAGCACCGCAGCCATCCCCGCATGCCCCGCGCGGCGGAGATACCACGCCATGAGGCGATGGGACACCAAGTACGTCAGCAGGATGCCGAGCACGCCGATCAGCAACCGTCGCGCGCCATGCTCGGCCGCGAACAGCGAATCGGACGCGATGACGTCGAACCACTTCAGGACAACGGTCGAGAATCCGATCAGCGGCAGGACGACGACGCGATATCGCCCCTGCCAGAGAAGGATCTCGGCGGTCAGGTGATCTTCGGGTTTGGGAGCCACGGGGGGCCGGCAAGTACGGGGGAAGGGGCAGAACAGCACTTCCGCCACTTCTGACCGGACTAAAAGGCATGACCTAGGCCGCTCGCGCAAGGTCTTTCGTCACAACGCGATGCGGTGACTACAATCTTTGCAGTACGCGCCGACTTCCGATTACGTACTACGGGTACGGGTACGTGGTTTGGGGTAGGGATGCCGGGTGCGGGAGGGGGCGGGGGCGGCACTCCATGTTTGCGCATCGACCCCTCAGCACGTATCCAGTATCGACCCCCGTACCAGTACCCGCCCTCGCCGTTTCCCTTATCCCGATACCGCGATCTAGAACCGGGCTTCGAGGTACAGGTCCAGCCGCGTCTGCCAGCGGGGATGTATCCCCCGCGCGAGGTCGAGCCTGATCATCCCGTCCAGGAAGCTCGCTCCGACGCCGACGCCGCTGAGTGGGCGACCGACCTCCGAGATCGCGTCGCGCGGGCCGGCCCATCCGAGGTCGCCGAAGAGCACGGGCCGCACGCCGGCGTGACTGCCGCCGAGCTCGAGACGCCCCATCCAGAAGGCCTCGCCGTAGCCGGTGCCCGCCGTCTGTCCGCGGATCGAGTGCAGACCGCCGAGGAAGAAGTGCCGCTGCGCGGGCGGTTCGCCGACCGTCGAGCCCGCCGCGCCCGTCAGCGATGCGGCGATGCGGCCGAGTCCGCGCGAGATCGTCGCTTCGAACAGCCCGCGACCATAGTCGCTCTCACCAGTGGCTCCTTCCGCGCGGATGTCGGTCGAGAGGCGCCATCCGTTGGGATCGAGTCCGCGGCTCGTGCGCCAGCGGAACCCGCCACCGTAATACCAACCCTTGTCGGCGCGCACGTTGCCCAGGTAGCGATCGTCGTTGGCGCCGCCGAAGAGCGACCACGTGTTCTCGACCGCCGCGTCGAACTGTTGTTCGGCGAAGAGGCGCCACGCGAACCCCGTGCCCTGCGCCGGCTCGCCGGCGAGCTCGCCACCCCAGGCGCGATGATAGAAGCCCTCGTCACGCGCATAGAGGAACGTCGCGAACGACGACCCGAACGAGAGTGGATCGCCGAAGTCGGAGCTCACGACGAGCCGGCGATACGCGGTGCCCCGAAGGTTTCGGCGGCCGTTCGATCGCATGAGCGTGAGGTCGCCGTTGAGCTGCTTGTCGGCGAACGACCCCCGCAGTCCCAGCTGCGCGGTGTACCCCTTGCCGAGCGACGAGCTCAGCGCGCCGCCGGTCGAGAATCCCTCGATGCGGTTGAAGCGCGTGTGCGCGAGCCCGTACTCGAGCCTCGGCGCCTGCGGGCCCCATCCCGGCTGCAATCCGAACGTGAGCGACTTGATGAGCTCGTCGCGCTCACTGACGCCGAAGAGTTCCTCCCCCTCGTCGTAGATCGACGGCGGTAGCTCCGCCGAGCGCATCATGCGCGTCGAGTCGCAGGGGAACTCGACCGCCGTGGGCAGCGTGCCATCGGCGGTCATGCGCACGACGGTGTAGGTCTCGCGTGTGCTACAGACCTCCTTGCGGCGCTGCTTCACGAGCGAGTCCTGCGCCTCCCGATACTGCTGCGTCATCTTGCGCGCCTCGGCGGAGTCGACGCCCGCCTTGAAGAGGCTGTCGCGATACTCGGACGCGGTCGTGATGTCGGCGACGACGACCTTCGGCAACGAGTCGATGAAGTTCACCGACTCGTAGGTGTAGCGCTCCTCCCACTTGAGCGGGATCCGCATGAAGCTCACGCGCGCGTATCCCTCCATGCCGGCGAGCTTCGGCAACCAGAAGCGTTGGTTGAACAGCCCGTACTCGACGCTGATCGCGGTGATGTCGGCGGTCATCGGCGTGATGAGCGGACGCACCCAGACCGGGACGTCGTCCATGTCGTCCGGCTCCTCGCGCGAGGCTTCGGCCCAGATGTCCATCGGCGTCGAGAGGCGATAGATCGCTCGCACGAGGTGGGCGGTCCCGACGTCGAACCAGAACGAACCGACGGTGACATTCCACTTCGGCTCGCGCGCGGCGATGCGCAGCTCGCGCAACGTGATGCGGCGCCCGTCGGGGAGCGTCATGAGCACGGAATCGCCGGTCTCGAACGTGTAGTAGGCCTCCGACCCCTCGGCGATCGGATGCACGAGCTCGCGCTCATCGACCTCCGCGCGCGCGAGACCGCCGCCCACCCAGAGCTGTTCCTTCCCCGGGAAGTAGGGCACGGCGAACATGTCCGAATCGCGCACGGGCGTCGCGCCAAGCCCGCCGATCGGTGAGGCGGCGCGCGAGCCGAGGACATCGATGCGGGCGCCGGCGTCCCGATGCCACTGGATGCGCGCCGCGTTCTCGAAGCGGAACGCGAGCCGTTCGCGCGCGATCGCGCGCAGGCCCATGCCGACCGAGATCCGGCGGTAGGACTTCGCGTCGTAGCTCACGAGCTGTGAGTCCTGCGACATGCGCGCGGCGCGCGCCTTGAGCAGCAGCTCGCGGGCGCCGGCGTCCTTGAACGCCGTACGACGATGCTCGTCCGTCACGGCGACGCGGCGCGGCGCGCGGCGCGTCGAGTCGGCGTCGCGCTCCACCTCGACGACCTGCGTCGGGCCGACCGAGATCGTGGTCTGGAGGGCGAGTGCGAGGGCGGGGATGAGCATCATGGAACGCGGGGCTGAAGGACGGTGCTGCCCTTCAACGTACGTTCCGCGGGGGCGAGGGTTTCCTCCGTAGATTCCGCCCATGCACGACATCCCCGCCAGTGAGTTCCACCGCCACGCGACGACGTTGGCGGGATGGATCGCCCAGTACCTGGAAGGCGGGGTCGACGCCCGTCCGGTCCTGCCCCACATCGCCCCTGGTGAGCTGCGCGGAAGGCTGCCGTCGTCCGCGCCGCGCGATGCCGAGCCGCTCGAGGCGATCATCGCCGACTTGGATCGCGTCATCATGCCGGCGGTCACGCACTGGAACCACCCCGGCTTCCTCGCCTACTTCCCGAGCACCGCATCGGTCCCAGGCATCCTCGCCGAGCTCGTGACGGCGGCGTTGAACCAGGTCGGGATCCTGTGGCGCACGTCGCCCGCGCTCGCCGAGGTCGAGGCGACGACGACCGACTGGCTGCGAGCGGCGATGGGGTTGCCCGCCGGTTGGTTCGGCATGATCACCGACACGGCGTCCGTATCGACCCTTCAGGCGCTCGCGGCCGCGCGGGAGATGGATCCCGCGCTCGAGATCCGGCAACGCGGCATGGCGGGACGCACCGACCTTCCGGCGCTGCGCATCTATTGCTCGGAGCAGGCGCACTCATCGGTCGACAAGGCGGCGATCACGCTCGGGATCGGCACGGCGAACGTCGTACACATCCCGACCGACGCCGCGTACCGCATGCGCGTCGACGCGCTCGAGGCGGCAATCGCCGCCGATCGCGCGGCGGGACATCGCCCGCTCGCCGTCGTCGCGACGCTGGGCACGACATCCTCCACGGCGGTCGATCCGATCGGCGCGATCGCGGACGTCTGCGCGCGCGAGCGGCTCTGGCTCCACGCCGACGCCGCGTACGGCGGCGCGATGCTGCTCCTCCCCGAGGCGCGTGAGGCGTTCGCCGGCGTCGAGCGGGCCGATTCGCTCGTCGTGAATCCCCACAAGTGGCTCTTCACGCCGATGGACTGTT
>CAYSAR010000129.1:0-6750 GCA_964428985.1 uncultured Gemmatimonadaceae bacterium
GACGGCGGCTGGTGGCGTGGCGATCCGACGGCGCTCGCGGTGCCCGCGCGCGGCTTCGCGAGCGCGGCCTACGCGCAGGAGCGCGCGTCGGCGCTCTCGGCCGCCGTCGCCGACACCGCGCCGCGGGGGAATCCCTGGCCGCACGAGCGCACCGAGCTGCCGCCCGCGTGCGCCGGCGCGTAGTTCCCATCCGCCTCGCCCTCATGGGCGACGGACACGATGCGCGCGCCCGTTCGCGACACGGAGGACGATGCGACGTTCACGTCGCATCTCGCGGTCGTGGATGCCGACGGCAACGCCGTCTCCGCGACGACGACCGTCGGCGTACTCTTCGGCTCGGGCATCTACACCGGTGGGTTCTTCCTGAACTCATCTGGCGGCAACCTCGACGCGCGCACCGCGGGACCGAACCGCTATGCGAACAGCACGATCGCGCCGACGCTCGTGCTCGAAGCGGGCGAGGTGCGGCTCGTCGTCGGTGCCGCCGGCTCGCAGTACATCCAGCCGGCGACCGCGCAGGTCACGATGCGCATCCTCGCGTTCGGCGAGGACGCCGGCGTCGCGATCGCCGCCCCGCGCCTCCAGACGAGCCCCGTGCGCCGAGACGTCGAGATCGAGCCCGGCTTCTCGTCGGGCGTGTACGCCGCGCTCGTCGCGCGAGGCTATCGACCGACGAGCCGCGTCGCCGACCTCATGTTCGGCGCCGTGCACGCGATCCACGTCCGGCGCGACGGCCGGCGCATCGGCGTCGCCGACCCGCGCCGCGACGGCCAGGCCGTGGCCCAATGATCATGCCACTCGTTCCATCACTTCACCCCTCGGAGGAATGATGCGACCCCTCATCCGACTCGTGGCGCTGTGCGCGTGCACGATCGTCCTCGCGCCACCCGTGCATGCGCAGGAGGGAGGACGCGTCACCGGCATCGTGACCGATTCGGCGACCGCGCGCCCCCTCGGCGACGTGCAGGTCTCGATCGCCGGCACGCGCCTGCTCGCGCAGACCGACGCGAGCGGCCGTTACACGATCGTCGGCGTGCCGGCGGGCGTGCACGCGATCGACGCCCGGCGCATCGGCTTCCAGCCGATCATCGTCCGCAACGTCACCGTTCCCGCGAACGGCAGCGTCACCGTCGACATCGAGATGCGCGCGGCGATCCTCAACCTCGAGGCCATCGTCTCCACCGGCGTCGTCGACCCGACCTCCGGCACGCGCGTCCCCTTCACCGTCGGCCGCGTCGACGCCGCGAACCTGCCGGTGCCGGCGACCAACGCCCTCGAGTCGATCCAGGGCAAGATGTCCGGCGTGACCGTCGTCCCGCCGGGCCAGCCCGGCAGCGGCACGAACATCCTGCTGCGTTCGCCGACGAGCATCTCGAAGTCGAACTCGCCGCTCATCGTCGTCGACGGCATCATCCAGTCGAGCGCGTTCGGCGCGTCCAGCGCCGACCTCGAGTCGCTCGACATCGAGAGCATCGAGGTCGTGAAGGGCGCCGCCGCCGCGTCCCTCTACGGCTCGCGCGCGCAGTCGGGCGTCATCCAGATCCGGACGAAGCGCGGTGCCGGCGTGCTCGAGGGCGCGACGATCTACACGCTGCGCAGCGAGCTCGGCATGAACTCCCTCGCCGGCAAGATCGATTGGGCGAAGCGGCACTACTATCGCACGAACGCCCAGGGCGAGTACGTCGACGCCGGCGGCGTCGTCGTCTCGCGCGACGCCCGCGTCGACCGCCCCGTCTACGAGCGCTTCCAGGACGTCGCCTACCGCGACCCCATCTACGACCAGGTCGACCGGTTCTTCGATCCGGGCGACTTCATGAAGAACTCGCTCAACATCGCGCAGAACAGCGGCCGCACGAACTGGTTCCTCTCGATCAACGACTCGCGCGAGGATGGCGTCGTCCTCAACAGCGGCAAGTTCGCGCAGCGCGACGTGCGGCTCAACATCGATCACCGCGCCTCCGACCGCGTGACGTTCTCCGCCAGCGGCTATCACAGCTCGTCGGACCGACACGAGCTGTACGGCGACACCTTCTTCGACCTGATCAACCAGGCGCCGGATGTCGACCTGCTCGTCGCTGATCCCGATGGCACGCCGTACGCGTTCCAAGGCGACCCCTTCGGTCGCGAGGAGAACCCGCTCTACGTGCTCGCGACGGAGAAGAGCCGACGCAAGCGTGCCCGCACGCAGGGGAGCCTCGAAGCGCAGTTCCGTCCGCGCGGCTGGCTCACGCTCGACGGCAACGTGAGCTACGACCGCTCCGATCGCCGCAACAACTTCTTCCTTGACCAAGGCCTCAAGACCGAGGGCTTCGGCACCGGTGGCCTCGGGGAGATCTCCCAGACGACCGGCACGACGACCGCGATCAACGCGGCGGCGAGCGCGAACCTGCTCCACCGCTTCGGTGACGTCACGCTCCGCTCCACGATCCGCGGCCTCATGGAGCGCGAGAGCAACCAGGTCACGACCGCCGAGGGCACCGACCTCGCCGTGCCGGGCGTCGCGAGCCTCGACAACGCCCGCATCCGCTTCGTCGAGTCGGAAATCGAGGAGATCCGCTCGACCGGCTTCTTCGTCAGCGGTGGCGCCGACTATCGCGGCAAGTACATCGCCGACGCGCTCGTGCGCCGCGACGGCAGCTCCCTCTTCGGCCCGAACGAACGCTGGAACAGCTACTACCGCGTGAGCGGCGCGTACCGCCTGAGCGAAGAGGACTGGTGGCGCTGGCCGAGCATCAACGAGTTCAAGCTCCGCGCTTCCCGCGGCACCGCCGGCGGCCGGCCGAGCTTCAATGACCAGTACGAGACGTTCTCCTTCAGCGCCGCCGGCGGCGTGCTCAAGCAGACCCTCGGCAACCGCGACCTGAAGCCCGAGCTCGCGACCGAGACGGAGATCGGCATCGACGCCATCATCCGCGACAACATCTCGGTGCAGCTCTCGTACGCGAACGTGAAGGTCGAGGACCAGCTCCTCCAGGTGCCGCTCGCCGCGCTCTTCGGTTACACCTCGCAGTGGCGCAACGCCGGCACCGTCGAAGGCAACACGCTCGAAGGCACCATCGAGGCGCGCCTCCTCCGTCGCCCGAACCTCACCTGGACCTCCGGCCTCGTCTTCGATCGCAGCCGCCACCGCATCACCGAGTTCGACCTCCCCTGCTTCACGACGAGCACCATCGCCTATCGCTGCCAGGGCGTGAGCATGGGCGAGATGTTCGGCTTCTCGTTCGCGAAGTCGATGGCCGACCTGCCGGACGACGTGCAGGCGTTCAGCGACCAGTTCGACGTGAACGACGAAGGCCTCGTCGTCTGGGTCGGCCCGGGCTACAACTATCGCCAGGGCGCGCGCCCGGACACCGGCTGGGGGAATGACACGACGCTCGCCGGCCGCACGTACCGCTGGGGCATGCCGATCACCAAGCTCGACGCGAACGGCAACCCCGTCGTCCAGCGCATCGGCGACGGCAACCCGAAGTTCCGCTGGGGCTGGTCGAACAACGTCACGTGGGGTTCGTTCGACTTCTTCGGCCTGCTCGACGTGCAGGTCGGCGGCCAGGTCTACAACCAGACGCGGCAGCGCATGTATCAGTGGGCGCGCCACGGCGACACCGACCAGGATGGCAAGCCGACCGAGCTGAAGAAGACGATCGACTACTATGCCGCGCTCTACGCGGCGAACGACCCGACCGACTACTTCGTCGAGGACGCCGGCTACGTGAAGCTGCGCGAGTTGTCCGTCCGCTACCGGCTCGGCGGCCGCTCGCTCGCATTCATCCAGGGCTTCGGCGCCCGCAGCGCCTCGGTCTCGCTCATCGGCCGTAACCTGCTGACATTCAGCGGCTACAAGGGGTACGACCCCGAGGTCGGCGGGACGATCGTGAAGCTCGACAGCTTCGACTATCCCCGGTACCGCACGGTCACCGGCTCCGTCACCCTCACCTTCTGAGCCGAGGATCCCATGAGAAAGCACATCCCGATCCTCGCCCTGGCCCTCCTCGCGATCGGCTGCCAGGATCTCGCGATCACGAACCCGAACCTCCCGGACCGTGAGCGCGCGACGAAGCAACCGACGGCGACCGAGACGTTCGTCGCCACGGCGTTCCGCACGTGGTGGCCGGTCGCCGGCCACGACGACTATCCCTCGTGGGCCTTCTCGACGATGGCGCGCGAGATCACGTCCGGCTTCGCCGACTTCGGCCAACTCGAGCTCTCGGCCGAACCGCGCCAAGCGTGGAACAACAGTCCGGTCAACGCCCGCGCGAACGTGAACGAGGTGCCGTGGGCCGGCCTCTATCGCACGATCTCGGCCGTGAACGACGCCATCATCGCCATCGAGGATGGCCTCGTCATCGTCGATGAGGAGCGCACCGCGCGCGCGCATGCCGTCGGCAAGTTCGTGCAGGGCATCTCGCACGGCTATCTCGGCCTCTACTTCGACCGGGCCTACATCGTCGACGAGGACCTCGATCTCGAGGCGGGCACGCCGGCGTTCGAGCCCTACCCCGACGTCATCGCCGCGGCGATCCAGCAGATCGACGAGGCGATCGCGATCGCGCAGACGCAGGACTTCGACCTGCCGTCGGAAGCCTGGGTCTACCAGGACATGACGCGTGACCAGTTCATCCGGCTCGCGAACTCCTTCGTCGCGCGACTCATGGTGTACGGCGCGCGCACGCCCGCCGAGCGCGCCGCCGTCGATTGGCCGGCGGTGATCGCGCGGATCGACGCGGGAATCCAGGTCGACTTCGCCCCTGAGGCGCAGACCGACATCCTCTGGCACGACTGGCAGCGTCTCGTCGCCCGCGTGCGCACCGGGCCGCCCAGCGACTTCGGCCGGCCCCAGTACTGGGTGCTCGGTCCCGCCGACTCGACGAACGGCTTCATCAACTGGGTGAACACGGCGGTCGGCAGCCGCGTCGCGTTCCGCATCGAGACGACCGACCAGCGCATCCATGCGACCGGTGCGCCGACGACGCCCGGGACCTACGTCGGCTACAACGCGAGCAACATCTTCCAGGCCGCGCGCGGCACCTATCGGTGGTCGCACTACTTCTTCCGCCGCTTCGGCACGGGCGCGACCTGGACGACCGGTCCGCTCGCGTCGATGCTCGTCTCGGAGATGAATCTCCTCAAGGCCGAGGCGCTCATCCGTACGAACCAAGCCGCGCTCGCGGTGCCGCTGATCAACATCTCCCGCGCGCTGGCCGGCCTGCCCGACGTGACGGTCGATGGTCCGCCCGATGAGCAGGGTTGCGTCCCGCGCCAGCTCGATGGCGACTGCGGCAGCCTCTGGGACGCGCTGCGCTACGAGAAGCGCATGGAGGGAATGGGCGTGAGCGGCGTGATCGCGTTCTTCGATTCACGCGGCTGGCAGGAGCTCCCGGAGAACACGATGCTCCACTTGCCGGTGCCCGGCGCGGAGCTCGAGACGCTCCTGCTCCCGCTGTACACGTTCGGCGGCGGCGGCGAAGGCAGCGCCCCCGCGCCGAACATCGGCGCGTGTCCGACGGGGGTCACGTTGGCGAGATGTCCGTAACTGCAGATGGGAGATGTGAGATGGGAGAGGCGCGCCGGGCATCGCTCGGCGCGCTTCTCGCATTTCCCGACTCACATCTCGCCATCCACCTAGCGCCCGTTCCTTGTCGAAGTGGTCGTCACGGCTCCCGCGGAGCGCGAGGTAATCCCAAGCGAACCCTTCCGCACGGAGCCCCCGCCATGCGCTCGTTCGCTCGTTCGCTCCCAAGTCTCGCCATCGCGATCGCGGTCATCCTCACGCTCGTGCCGCTGCGCGGTGGAGCACAGCAGGCCGCGCCGCAACCCGCGCCGCAACCCGCGCAGCCCGCAGCGGCCGCGACGAACCCTGACTCCGTCCAGAACCCCTGCAAGTACGATCCGCGTCGCCGTCAGTTCGATTGGTGGATCGGCACGTGGGACGTGCATCCATGGGCACAGCCGGGCGCGACTGGGCCGCGCATGGGCGTCAACGTCATCTCGTCGATCGAACGCGGCTGCGGGATCCTCGAGAGCTGGACCGCGACGGGCGGCGGCACGGGCCGCAGCGTGAACTTCTTCGACCCCAACACGCGCCAGTGGCGGCAGCTCTGGGTCGGGGCGTTCGGCGGGATCCTTGACTACAACAAGGGCGAGTACCGTGACGGCGCGATGCGGTTCGAAGGCACGACGCTGAGCCCCCAAGGACAGCGCATCGGCCAGCGCCTCACCTTCTTCCGCATCCACGCCGACACGGTACGACAACTCTTCGAAGCGTCGACGGACTCCGGCCGCACCTGGCGCCCCGGCTTCGACGCGCGGTACATCCGTCGGGCACCGTGAACCCTTGAGTTTGGTTCTCGGCGGCCCTCGCCTTACCCTCGGCGCTTCGGCGGTGAACCGGAGCTACGCCCGCATCACGACCTTCTCACACGCGTCTTCCTTCTTCAGGAACATCTCATACCCCCGCGCCGCATCCGACAGCGGCAACCGGTGCGTGATCACCACCGTCGGATCGATCTCCCCATTCTGGATCTTCTCGAGCAACGGCCGCATGTACCGCTGCACATGGCACTGCCCCGAGCGGATCGTCAGCCCGCGGTTCATCACCGTCCCCATCGGGAACTTGTCGATCAACCCCGCATAGACGCCGATCACGCTCACGATCCCGCCACTGCGGCATGCGGTGATCGCCTGCCGCAGCGCGATCGGGCGGTCGGTCTCCATCTTGAGCGCCTGCTTCGTGCGGTCCATCGCGTACTCCAT
>CAYSAR010000130.1:0-6707 GCA_964428985.1 uncultured Gemmatimonadaceae bacterium
GGCGGTCCAAACCCTTGCAATCGATTGACTTGGCCCTTTTCGATTCTTACTCTTCAAGGCTTCCCGCGCCAATGCGGATCCGGTTCACCTTTCTTCCTGCTTCGGCATGACCAACCTGAAGTCACGCCTGCTCTTGATCGTCGCGATGATCGTCGCGTCGGTCTGGGCGCTGTTCCCGTCTCGCGGGGTCGAACGTTCGCAGCGCGAGGGCGGTGAGGTCGTGCTCGACACCGTCTGGCAGTGGCCCCTGAAGTTGGGTCTCGACCTCCAGGGCGGCATGCAGCTGACGCTCGAGGTCGACCAGGCGGAGCAGACCGTCACCGACGTGAGCGACGCGCTCGACCGCGCACTCACCGTCGTGCGCACGCGCATCGACGAGTTCGGCGTCGCCGAGCCGATCGTGCAGAAGACCGGGAACGACCGCATCACCGTCGAGTTGCCCGGCATCGAGGATCGCGAGCGCGCGACCGAGGTCGTGCAGCGCTCCGCGTTCCTCCGCTTCCAGATCACCGACAAGTCGCAGGCGCTCGAGCGCGCGATCCCGCGGCTCGACGCGATCGCACGCGATCGCGGCCTCCTCGCGCGCGCCCCTGACGCCCGGGCCGACACGGGACGCACGAACGCGCTCGGAGGTCTTTTCCAGCAGGCCGATAGCACCGGGGCCGACACCGCCGCGGCGCCGCTCGACGGACCGTTCCGCCGGTCGATCCAGGCCGGCAACATGCCGGGCCAGTACATGGTCGCGTCGACCGACGTGCCGAACCTCGAGCGCCTGTTGGCCGACTCGGCGATCCGCGCGGCATTGCCCCCGGGCAAGGACGTCCGCTGGGGCGTCGACTCGATCGCGCTCACGAACGGTCAGGTCTACAAGCCGTTGTACGTCCTCGATTCGCGTCCGATCATCGATGGCACCTACCTGCTCGACGCGAAGCCGAACCAGGACCCCATCGAGGGCGCGAAGGTCGACTTCCAGTTCAACATGAGCGGCGGGAACATCTTCCGTCGCGCGACGGGGCAACACATCGGCGACAACATGGCGATCGTCCTCGACGATCGCGTCATGAGCGCCCCGGTGATCCAGAGCGCGATCGGCTCGCGCGGCCAGATCACGATGGGGAGCAACGCGATCCAAGAGGCGCAGGACCTCGCGCTCGTGCTGCGCGCCGGCGCGCTGCCAGTGCCGCTCAAGGTCGCCGAGGCCCGGTCGATCGGCGCGAGCCTCGGCGAGGACGCGATCCGCCAAGGCTACCTCTCGGGCGCGCTGGGCATCACGCTCGTCGTGCTCATCATGGTCGTCTATTACCGGTTCTCCGGCTTCCTGGCGGTCTGCGGCCTCGCGTTCTACGTCCTCGTGACGCTCGCGATCCTCTCCGGCTTCGGCGCGACGTTGACGCTCCCGGGGCTCGCCGGCTTCGTGCTCTCGATCGGCATGGCGGTCGACGCGAACTTCCTGATCTTCGAGCGCATCCGCGAGGAACTCGACGCCGGGAAGACGACCCGCCTCGCGATCGACCAGGGCTTCGACCACGCCTGGAGCGCGATCGTCGACACGCACGTGACGACGGCGCTCACCGCGGCGATCCTCTACCAGTTCGGCACCGGCCCGGTGCGCGGCTTCGCCGTCGCGCTGCTCGCCGGCCTCGCGGCCTCGCTCGTCAGCGCGATCTTCGTCGTCCGGACGCTGTTCCTCGCCTGGCTCGCGCGCGCGAAGCCCTCCCAGACCCTGAGCATCTGATGCTGCGCATCCTGCACAACACCTCGTTCGACTTCATCTCGCAGTGGCGGAAGGCGGTCGCCGCCCTCGTGGTGTTCATCCTGCCGGCGCTCGTGCTGATCCCGATGCAGGGCTTCCGCGAGAGCATCGAGTTCACCGGCGGCACGCAGATGGAGGTGCAGTTCGCCGAGGCGACCGAGACGGCGGACGTTCGCGCCGCGCTCGCGGCCTCCGGACACGCCGACGCCGAGATCGCGCGCGTCGGTGCCGAGAGCGAGAACACGTTCCAGATCCGCGCCCAGGAGGCGCAGCACGTCGCGGCGCAGGAAGCCGGCGCCGAGACCGTCGCGCGGGACATCGAGCGCGCGCTCGAGCAGGCGTTCGGCGAGGACCGCGTGACGGTCCTCGGCACCGCCGGCGTCAGCGCGCGCGTCGGCGGTGAGTTGCGCCAGAAGGCGGCCATCGCGCTGCTCATCGCCTTCGGACTGACACTTGTCTACCTCGCGTGGCGGTTCGAGTGGCGCTTCGGCGTCGCGGCGGTGCTCGCGACCGTGCACGACATCGTCGCGACGCTCGCGTTCATGAAGTACATGAACATCGAGATCTCACTGTTCGTCGTCGGCTCGATCCTGACCGTCATCGGCTACTCGATGAACGACAAGGTCGTCGTCTTCGACCGCGTGCGCGAGAACCTCAAGCTGCACCGGAAGCAGCCGTTGCTCGCGCTGCTCAACCGGTCGGTGAACGAGACGCTGCCGCGCACGGTGATGACGGGCTCCACGACCCTCGCGTGCCTCCTGGCGCTGCTCTTCTTCGGTGGCTCGGTGATCCGACCGTTCGCGTGGATCCTGACGTTCGGCATCATCATCGGCACGTTCAGCTCGATTTACGTCGCCGCGCCGCTGCTCCTCTGGATCGAGCGCAAGTGGCCGCACACGTCCGAGGCCACGCCGCACACGCGCGCCGCCGCCGTGCGCGGAGCCTGACTCGGCGCGAGGCGAGCGCCAGGTGTGGATCGACTCCCATGCCCACCTGGCCGACCCGGCGTTCGACGAGGACCGCGATGCGGTCCTCGTTCGCATGCGGGAGGCCGGCGGCGCCGGCGTCATCTGCGTCGGGGAGTCGCTCCGCGCCGCGACGCGCGCCCGCGCCATCGCCGAGGCGAACCCGGGCGTCGCTTGGTTCACTGCCGGCGTGCACCCGCATGACGCGGCGACGTTCGACCCGGCCCGCGACGTCCCGTCGATCGCACAGGCCATCGGCGACGGGGCCGTCGCGGTCGGCGAATGCGGGCTCGATTACCACTACGACCACTCGCCTCGTCCGCTCCAGCGTCGCGCCTTCGCCGAGCAGCTCGAGCTGGCGCAGCGCACCGACCGCGCGGTCGTCGTGCACACGCGCGACGCGGAGGACGACACCGCGGCGATGGTACGCGAGGCCGGCTCCGCCGGCGTGCGCGGCGTCCTGCATTGCTTCACCGGCAGCGCCGAGCTCGCGACGACCGGACTCGACGCCGGCTGGTACGTCTCGTTCGCCGGCATCGTGACGTTCAAGAAGTGGACCGATGACGCGCTGCTGCGCCTCGTACCCGACGACCGGCTGCTGGTCGAGAGCGACAGCCCCTACCTCGCGCCGGTGCCGAACCGCGGCAAACGCAACGAGCCGGCATGGTGCGCGTACACGCTGCGACGCTTGGCCGCGGTGCGCGGCGCCGACGAGCGCGCGCTCGCGCGGCAGGTCGCCGCGAACGCGCGCCGCCTCTTCGGACTCGACGACGATCGCGACGTTCCCTCACCCCGACACGAGGATTAGCATTCCCGCCATGACCGTGCCCTCCGACATCGAGATCGCCCAGGCCGCGAAGCTGCGGCCGATCGTGGACGTCGCCGCCGACATCGGCCTCACCCCGGACGACCTCGACCTCTACGGCAAGTACAAGGCGAAGGTCCCCCTCGAGCTCACGCAGCGACCGCCGAAGGGCAAGCTCGTCGTCGTGACGGCGATCAACCCGACCGCCGCCGGCGAGGGCAAGACGACGACGTCGGTCGGCCTGGCGCAGGCGTTGCGCAAGATCGGGACGAACGCCGTGCTCTGCATCCGCGAGCCATCGCTCGGCCCGGTGTTCGGCGTGAAGGGCGGCGCGGCCGGCGGCGGCTACGCGCAGGTGCTGCCGATGGACGATATCAACCTGCACTTCACCGGCGACTTCCACGCGATCTCGAGCGCGCACGCGCTGCTGAGCGCGATGCTCGACAACCACCTCCAGCAGGGCAACGCGCTCAACATCGACCCGCGCCGCATCACCTGGCCGCGCACGATCGACATGAACGACCGCGCGCTGCGGAAGGTGATCATCGGCCTCGGCGGGCCGAGCGAGGGCGTCGTGCGCGAGGAGCGCTTCGTCATCATCCCCGCCTCGGAGATCATGGCGATCGTCGCGCTCGCGAACTCGGCAACCGACCTCGAGCGGCGTCTCGGCGACATCATCGTCGGCTCGACGTACGGGGCCGAGCGGAAGCCGGTGCGCGCGCGCGACCTCAAGGCGCAGGGCGCGATGGCGATGCTGCTCAAGGACGCGATCCGCCCGAACCTCGTGCAGACGCTCGAGGGGGGACCGGCGTTCGTGCACGCGGGACCGTTCGGCAACATCGCGCATGGCTGCAACTCGATCCTCGCGACGCGCGCCGCGCTCGCGCTCGGCGACGTCGTCGTCACCGAGGCCGGCTTCGGCTCCGACCTCGGCGCCGAGAAGTTCTTCGACATCAAGTGCCGCTTCGGCGGCCTGAAGCCCGAGGCGGCCGTGCTCGTCGCGACGATCCGCGCGCTCAAGATGAACGGCGGCGCGAAGAAGACCGAGCTCAACCGCGAGGACTTGGGCGCGCTCGAGCGGGGACTCCCGAACCTCCTGCACCACATCGCGAACGTGCGGCAGTACGGCATGCCGCTCGTCGTCGCGATCAACCGCTTCGGCAGCGACTCCGACGCCGAGCTCGAGATGGTGCGCAATGCGGCCGAGAAGGCGGGCGCGCGCGTCGCGCTCTGTGAGGTCTTCGCGAAGGGCGGAGCCGGCGGCGAGTCGCTCGCGCGCGAGGTGCTCGCGTTGCTCAAGGATGGGAAGGCCGACTTCAAGCCGGTGTACGACAGCAAGCTCCCGATCAAGCAGAAGATCGACATGATCGTGCAGAAGGTGTACGGCGGCGAGGGCGCCGACTACAGCGCGAAGGCCGAGCGCGCGATCGCGTACCTCGAGTCGATCGGTCTCGGCGAGACGCCCGTCTGCATGGCGAAGACGCAGTACTCGCTCTCCGATGATGCGACGAAGCTCGGCCGCCCGACCGGCTTCCGCGTCACGGTGAACGAGGTGTACCCCGTGGCCGGCGCTGGCTTCGTCGTCGCGCAGTGCGGCGAGATCATGACGATGCCCGGCCTCCCGAAGGCGCCCGCCGCCGAGAAGATGTCCGTGAACCCCGACGGCTCGATCGTCGGACTCTCCTGACCACCGATCCCGAGCACGCGATGAGCGTCCAGACGATCAGCACCGATGCCGCGCCGGCGGCGATCGGCCCCTATGCGCAGGCGACAATCGCCGGCGGCTTCCTCTTCACCGCCGGCCAGATCCCGCTCGATCCCAAGAGCGGCGAGATCGTCGCCGGCGACATCGAGCCGCAGTCGAAGCAGGTGCTCGCGAACCTCGCGGCCGTGCTCGCGACGGCGGGGCTCGATTGGAGCGACGTCGTGAAGACGACCGTCTTCCTCCAGGACATGGCCGACTTCCCGCGCTTCAACGACATCTACGCCGCCGCACTCGGCAGCGCGCGTCCCGCGCGCTCCACGGTGCAGGTCGCCGCGCTCCCGCGCGGCGTCAGCGTCGAAGTCGAACTCGTCGCGAAGACGCGCTGAGCGCGGAACGAATGGGGCGTCGGCGGGTCGCAACCTGGTGATGCGCATGCCGAGGATGCCCCGATGGTTCCTCTTGGGTGCGCTCGCGGCCCCCCTCGGCGCGCAGCAGGCCGACAGCGTGCGCGCGGGCGTGTCGCAGCCAGCGCAGGCGGTCGCCGGCGTGCAGGCACGGATCGTCGTGCAGGACACCGCGGAAATCCGGCCGCCGATCTCCCCGCGCCGCGCGTTCCTCTACTCGTTCCTCCTCCCGGGCGCCGGCCAGGCGAAGCTCGATCGCCCGTACGCCGGCACGCTCTTCTTCCTCGTCGAGGCGACGACGCTCGTGTTGCTCAACCGCTCCGCCGAGGACCTACGCATCGCGCGCTCGTTCAACCGGGATTCGGTGCCGCTGCGCTATGAGACCGATCCCACGACCGGGCTCGTGGCGCGCGACGCGGATGGGCAACCGGTCGTCGCCCAGTGGACCGCATCGCGCTATGACGCCGATTGGGTGCGCACGCGGCGGCTCCATTATGAGGATTGGCTCGCCGTGCTCTTCTTCAACCACCTCTTCGCCGGCGCCGATGCGTTCGTCGCGGCGCAGCTGTGGGACCTTCCGGCGAAGCTCGACGTGCGCCGCTCCGTCGATGGCGCGATCGTCGGGGCGACCGTACGGATCCGTTGAGCTAAGCGCACCGCTCGAGGGCCTGCTCGACGTCATGACCCTCCCCTGTCCAGCGACACAGCTGAATCCGTTCCGGCGTCACGCGAAGGAACGTCGGCGCATCGATCCACGCTCCCGGATTCGCGAACACGCGGCCATGCAGCCGCTCGAGAGTCTTCACGTGCGAATGGCCGAACACCAGCAGATCCGGCGCATCGGCCGACGCGAGGCGGTCGCGCGCGACGCGAGCGAGCCCCTCGCCTCCGTCGCGCGGGCGCATGTTGCGGCTCGTGTGCGAGCTGCGCAGCGCGAGCCACGACGACCAGTCGGGATGGATCCAGCGGAAGAGCCGGACCGAGAGCGGATGGCGGCGCACCGTGCGCAGGCGGCGGCATGGACGACCCTCCACGTCCCGCAGCCCGTCGCCGGGCTCGAGCAGCGGGTCCCACC
>CAYSAR010000131.1:0-6626 GCA_964428985.1 uncultured Gemmatimonadaceae bacterium
TGAGCATCCCAAAGCCACTCGCCGGCGTGGCCGGCTCCTGGAAGGGCACGTACAAGCTCTGGTTCAAGCCGGAGGATCCGGCGATCGAATCGCCGACAACGGCCTTCGTCGAGCGCATCGGCGAAGAGCGCTTCCTCGCGATGCGGTATGATTGGACCTACAAGGACAAGCCGCGCGAGGGGTTCATCCTGCTCGGCGTCGACGACGACGCCGGGGAGCTCAACGCGCAGTGGCTGGATTCGTTCCACAACAGCCATCGCATCATGCCGTGCAAGGGCGCCGTACCGGCCGAGGACGCGGAGGTGTCGGTGCTGGGGAAGTACCCCGAACCGTATCCTGACTGGAGCTGGCGCACGGTGCTCGAGCACTCGAGCGACGACGAGCTGCGCATGCTCATGTACAACATCCCGCCCGGCGGTCCGGAGCTTCTCGCCGTGGAGGCGGTCTACCAGCGTCGCTGAACGGCAACGCTGCGCGGTCCCGAGGGTACTCAACGGGACCGATGCCTCCGCCGGTCGCACGACTGACCGCTGACCGGATGCTCACATAACGTCGGAAAGCCCGTAGCGTCCCACAGCAGCGCCGAGGCTCCACGCGTAACCCGATCAATGGACGCCGTACTCACCTTCCTCTTCAAGTATCCGTCGCGCGTGTGGGAACGCGGCGAGTTGGTGTGGAGCCCGGTGGTCCAGTGGTGGGTCGTCGCGGCGCTCGCGGTGGCCGCTCTGGCGGCGGTGGCGGCGGCGTACGCGCGCGTTCGCGGCGTGCCGAGGCGCGAACGCGTGGTGCTCACGTCGCTGCGTGCGATCGTCGTGCTGATCGTCCTCGCCTGCCTCCTGCGCCCGACGATCGTCGTCGCGAGCGCGGTGCCGCAGCGCAACCTGCTCGCGATCCTGCTGGACGACTCGCGCTCGATGCAGGTGACTGACGTCGACGACACGACGCGCGCCGCCGCGGTCCAACGCGTCTTCAGCGATTCGGCGGCACTCGTGCAGTCGCTCGGCGAGCGCTTCGCATTGCGGTTCTATCGATTCGCCGCCGACGTGCGGCCCGCGGCCGGCGCGAGCGGTCTGCGCTCCACCGGCACGCGCACCGACCTCGCCGCCGCGCTCGACGGCGCGCGCGAGGAGCTTGCGGGCACGCCGCTCGCCGGCATGATCGTCGTGACCGATGGCGCCGACAACGCGGGGAGCGATCTCGAGCGTTCGCTGCTCGCGCTCAAGGCGCGGCGCGTGCCGGTGCACACGGTCGGCGTGGGGCTCGAGCGATTCCCGCGCGATGTCGCGATCGAGCGTGTCGCGTTGCCGTCGCGCCCGCTGGTCGGCGCGAACCTGCTCGTCGACGTGACGCTGCGGCTGCGGGGCGTAGGTGGCGAGAAGGTGACGCTCACCGCTGAGTCCGACGGGCGCATGGTCGCGACGGAAGAGATCACCCTGCCGAGGAGCGAGGAGATCGCGCGCGCACGGCTCCGCCTCACCGAGCTCCAGCCCGGCACGCATCGCATCACCGTTCGGGCGAGTGCGCTCGGTGGTGAGACGGTCGCCGAGAACAACGAGTCGCACGGCATCGTGCAAGTCCGGCCGGGGCCGGACCGCATCCTATATGTAGAAGGGGAGCCGCGACCCGAACTCGGCTTCATCCGCCGCGCAATCCTGACCGACAGCGCGGTGCAGCTCGTCTCGCTGCTGCGCAGCGCCGAGCGGAAGTTCCTGCGGCTCGGCGTGCGCGACTCGCTCGAGCTCGCGGGCGGCTTCCCGACGACGCGCGAGGAGCTGTTCGCGTTCCGCGGCATCATCCTCGGCAGCATCGAGGCGTCGTTCTTCACGGCGGACCAGCTGCGCATGCTGGCCGAGTTCGTGAGCCAGCGCGGCGGCGGCCTGCTCGCGCTGGGCGGGCGCAACACGCTCGCTGAAGGCGGCTACCGCGGCACGCCGGTCGCCGAGGTGCTGCCGATCTCGCTCGACCGCTCGCCGCTCGAGCCCGACGCGCCGGCGACGGAGCTGCGCGTGCAGCCGACGGCGGCGGGTCGCGTACAGGCCGCGGTGATGATCGCGCCGACGGAAGCGGCATCAGAGCGGCGGTGGGACTCGCTGCCGCCGCTCACGACGGTGAATGCGCTCGGGTCGCTGCGCCCGGGTGCGACGGCGCTGCTCACCGGCCGTACGCCAGGCGGCAGCGACGATCGCCCACTGCTCGCGCTGCAGCGTTTCGGGCGCGGCTCGGCGATGGTGTTCGGCGTGCAGGACAGCTGGCTCTGGAAGATGCACGCCGAGATCCCGGTCGAGGACCGCACGCACGAGACGCTCTGGCGCCAGCTCGCGCGATCGCTCACCGAGGAGGCGTCGGAGCGCGTCGAGGTCGCGGCGGTGCCGTCGCGCGTCGCGCCGGGCGAACCGGTCACGCTGCGCGCGCGCGTCGCCGACGAGCAGTTCATCGACGTGAACGACGCGTCGGTGACGGCGACGGTGCAGTCGCCGTCGGGACGCATCGTCGACGTGCCACTCGAGTGGGCGCTGACCGAGGACGGCGTGTACGCGGGCAAGTTCATCGCCGAGGAGGCGGGCGTGTACTCGGTGCTCGCCGAGGCGCGCCGCGGCCGCGACACGACGCGCGCGGCGCCAGCGGCGCTGCTCGCCGATGAGCAGGGCGCCGATGTCGAGCAAGCCGAGCTGCGCGCGCCGCTGCTGCGTCGGTTGTCCGAGGAGACCGGCGGCAAGTACTACCCGCTCGCCGACGCAGCACAGCTCGCCGAGGATGTGGCGTTCACCGAGAGCGGCGTGACGGTGCGCGAGGCGCGCGACCTGTGGGACATGCCGATCGTGTTCCTCGTCGTCGCGGCGCTGCTCGCGACGGAGTGGGGGATGCGGCGGAAGCGAGGGCTCGCGTGAGGCGTGCGCTCGTCGGCCTGGGTGCGTCGCTTGCGCTCGTCGCTTGGCCGCTCGCGGCGCAGCGCACGCACGCGCTCCTCGTGAGCGGGCTCGGTGGCGAGCCGCAGTATTCGCAGGCGTTCCGCGAGCAGGGCGCGCAGTTCCACGACCTCGCGAAGGCGACGTGGCGCGTCGCCGACTCCAGTCTTGTTTGGCTCGCCGAGGATCCGAGCGCGGATGCGGCGCGCATCGACGGACCGTCGACGAAGGAGTCGGTCGGGAACGCGTTCCTCGCGCTCTCCCAGCGCGTGAGCCCGGGGGACCTCGTCGTCGTGTTGCTCATCGGGCATGGCAGCGGCGAAGGGCGCGACTCGCGCGTGAACCTGCGCGGCGCCGACCCGACGGCCGCGGATTATGAGGGGTGGCTCACCGCGTTCGCGAAGCAGACGGTCGTCTTCGTGAACACCGCGAGCGCGAGTGGCGACTTCATCGAGGCGCTCAAGAAGCCGGGGCGCGTCGTCGTGACGTCGACGCGGACGGCACTCGAGCGGAACGAGTCGATCTTCGGGGCACATTTCGTGAAGGGACTCAGCACCGCCGAGGCCGACGCGAACAAGGACGGCGCGATCTCGGTGATGGAGGCGTTCACGTACGCGACGCGCGAGGTCGCGCGCGTCTACCAGGAAGGGCGCCGCATGCTGACCGAGCACGCGACGGTGAGTGACTCGACGCTCGCAGCGCGCGTGACGTTCGGCGCCGCGACGGCGGCGTCGGATGACCCACGCGTCGTGGCGCTCGTCGCCGAGGGCGAGGCGCTCGAGGACGAACTCACAGCGCTGCGCACGAAGAAGGACTCGATGCCGGCCGAGGCGTACGAGAAGGAGCTCGAGCGGCTGCTCGTCGCGATCGCCGAGAAGACGCAACAGATCCGAGCGGCTGGGGGGCGGCCATGAAGCTGTTGCTGCCGATCGCGGGGATGGTGTTGATCGGGCTCGGTGCGTCGAGTGCCCGGGAGCAAGGCGACCTGCGCACGCGCGTCGACGCGCTCGTCGATGCGGGCCGCCTTGTCGACGCCGAGCGCACGGCGCGCGACGCCGGCGCGAGCGGTGCGGTCGCGCTCGCCGAGGTGCTCGTGTTGCGTGGCCGCCTCACGGCGGCCGACTCGGCGGCGCAGGCCGCGATCCGGACGAATTCGTCTGAGCGTCGGCAGGCGAGCGTGATCGTCGCCGAGCTCGCGAACCGGCGGGGGGATCGCGCGACGGCGGTGCGGACGGCGAGCGCGATCCTCGACGCGTACGAGGACGCCGCGAGTCCGTGGCCTGCGCGCGACCAGGTTGCGGCGGGACGCGCATACTTGCTGCTCGCCGAGCGCGACGCCGGCGCGGTGCGCAGCGCGCTGCGCGCGTTCGACGCCGCGGCAGCAGCGGATCCCACGTTGCTCGATGCGCAGCTGCGCGCCGCCGACCTGCTCCTCGCGAAGTACAACGCGCCCGACGCGCGCGCGAGTTACGAGGGCGTGCTGCGCCGCCGTGCCGACCATCCGCGCGCGCTGCTCGGGCTCGCGAAGGTCGAGGAGTTCGAAGGGAAGGGGACGGCGCTCGCGACGGCGCGCAAGGCGCTCGAGGGGAACGTCTCGCTGACCGGCGCGCACCTGCTCATCGCGAAGCTCTACCTCGAGAGCGAGGCAGACGACTCGGCGCGCGCGGCGGCGTCTCGCGCGCTCGCCGTCGACTCGAGCGCGGTCGATGCCTGGGCGACGATCGCCGCGGTCGCGTGGCTCCGAGGCGACTCGGCCGCGTTCCGCGCGGCACGCGCGTCGGTCACGCGGCTCGATCCGCGACCGTCCGACTTCTACGTGACGCTCGCCGACGCCGCCTCGCGGCAGCGTCGATACGCCGACGCCGCGCGCTTCAGCGAGCAGGCGCTCGCGCTCGACTCGTCGTCGGTGCCGGCGCTCGGCGCGCTCGGGACGAACCTCCTCCGCGCCGGCGAGATCGCGCGCGGTCGCGCACTCATCGAGCGCGCGTTCGAGATCGACCCGTTCAATCTCTGGCACAAGAACACGCTCGACCTGCTCGACGAGCTCGCGACGTTCCGCACGGTGCGCATGGGACGATTCGAGTTCGTCACGCCGGCGCGCGAGGCGGACATCCTGCTGCCGTACCTCTCGCCGTTGCTCGAGGAGGCGTACGAGAAGCTCGCGGCGCGCTACGGATACCGGCCTGAGCCGCCGATCCGCATGGAGCTGTTCGAACGCCACGCCGATTTCTCGGTGCGCACGGTCGGGTTGACGGGACTCGGCGCGTTGGGCGTGAGTTTCGGGCCGGTGCTCGCGATGGACGCGCCGTCGGCGCGCGACCCGGGATCGTTCAACTGGGGCTCGACCGCGTGGCACGAGCTCGCGCACACGTTCACGCTCGGTCTCTCGGGGAATCGCGTGCCGCGCTGGTTCTCCGAGGGCGCGAGCGTGCTCGAAGGGCGGCGCGCGCGGCCCGGTTGGGGCGCCGACGTGAGCCCGCGGTTCATCCAGGCGCTCCGGTCAAACGACCTGCGCAAGGTCAGCGCGCTCAACGATGGCTTCGTGCGCCCGCGCGACCCGGGCGAGGTCGTGCTCTCGTACTACCAAGCCTCGCTCGTCTGCGAGATGCTCGAGGAGCAGTTCGGCGCCGACGTCCTTGGCAAGATGCTGCGCGCGTGGGGCGAGGGGCATGAGACGCCGGCGGTGTTCCAGCGCGTGCTCCCGGTGGATGAGGCGACGCTCGACCGCCGGTTCAGCGAGTGGGTCGCGCGCCGGTTCACCGCGAGGATCGACCCCGACACGCTGCGCGCCGATGCCGACCTCGAGCGGCTGCGCGCGCGCGTCACGGCGGCGGAGCGCGCGAAGGACGACAAGGCGCTCGCCGACGCGCTCGAGCAGATGATCTGGGTCTGGCCGTACGACCAAGAGGTGCACGAACGGCTCGCGACCGTCGCGGCGCGGCTCGGCCAACCGGGCACGGTCGTGCGCGCGCGGCGGACGATCGTCGCGCTCGGGCCATCGGACGTGCTCGAGGCACGCTACCAGCTCGCGCGAGCCCTGCTCGCGGCGGGCGATCGCGCTGCGGCGCGCCGCGAGGTGCTCGGCGTGCTCGAGCAGGCCCCGACGTTCGAGAAGGCGCAGGGACTGTTGCTGGAGCTTCGCAATCCGGACGGGGGGCGCGAATGACGATCGTGGATCGGTCGATCGCGCGTATCGCGGCGATGTTCGCGTTCGTCGCGCTCGCTCTCGTCATCGATGTGAGCCCGGCCGAGGCGCAGCGTGGGCGTGATCGCGGCTATGTGGACGTAGAGAACCTGCCGCCGAACGTGCCGTACGACGGCCGCCAGATCTTCGTGCGCATCAGGTACGACATGTCGGTGTTCGGCGGCGGACGCGGATTCGGGCGCGGCGGCCCGCCGTGGGCCCACGACTATCCCCGCGGCGAACGGCATTTCAGCACGATGCTGGCCGAACTGTCGACGGTGAACGTGCGCAAGGACGAGAGCCTCGTGCTCTCGCTCGACGACCCGGAGCTGTTCAAGTACCCGATTGCGTACATGGCCGAGCCGGGCTTCTGGCAACCGAGCGAGGCGGAGGCGAAGGGGCTCCGCGATTACCTGATGAAGGGCGGCTTCTTCATCTTCGACGACTTCCAAGGGCGGCACTGGTTCAACTTCGAGCAACAGCTGCGACGCGTGCTGCGGCAGCATCGCCTCGTTCGGCTCGACCGCCCGGGCGAC
>CAYSAR010000132.1:0-6621 GCA_964428985.1 uncultured Gemmatimonadaceae bacterium
GCGCCGAGAGCACCACGTACTCGTCGGGCTTCTCGCTGCCGCGGATCTCGGCGATGACGTTCGCGACGGGGCGCTCGCCGAGCAGGTCGCTGTCGGTGAACGCGCGCACGCGCGGCGCTTGTCCGTTCCGCGCCATGCGGAAGAGCAGGCCGTAGTCCTCGCAGCCGATGGCGAACGACGGCACCGTCTGGTTCGGCGACCCGAAGACCTTGCTGATGCCCGGGTAGTTCGAGAACTGCGACGTGAATACGGCGATCGCCCCGGCATCCTTGAGCTTCTGCCAGACGCTGCGACCGCCGCTCATCGCGACGTTCGTCTGGTTCCAGTTCACCTGGAGTTCGCGCTGCGCCTCGTTCACGCGCGCGATCTCCTCCGGCGTGCCGAACTCCTGCCACTGCTGCGGCGAGCGGCAGGAGAGGCGCGGCGCGCTCATGAGGAAGATCTTCCCGCGCACGTTCGGCAGCCACGCGTCGAACGCCTCGGGCGTAGCGACATCGATGGGATACGTGACGACCTCGCCCTCGACGGGCTGGCCGCCGGTCGACGGCGTCCACGCGAGCGGCGCGGCCTCGAGCGTGCGCTTGCGCGGCGAGATGAGGTCGACGTGCGAGACGCCGCGGCTCCAGCCGAGCCAGGTGCCGTAGTTCTCCTTGCGCGCGTTCACGCCCCACGACTTGTACGTCTCGACGAGCCAATCTTGTGCCCGGTCGGACTCCGGCGAGCCCGTGAGCCGCTGGCCGAGCGGATCGAGCAGCACCTGCGCGAGCGTCATTGCCTGCGAGCGCGACATGCCCTCGGTCCAGATGCGCCGGATCATCGGATCGGTCGGATCGGTCGTGCGGATGTAACTGCGGTTCTCGGTCGCCGGGATCGGCGACGCCATCGGGTTGCGGAGCACGGGCGCGCCGCCGCCGGGCTGCGCGGCGAGCGGCGCGGCGAGCAGGGAGAGCGCGGAAAACGTCAGGATGGGACGCACGGGTCAGACCTCGGGCTGGGTATGGATGGACGCGGGCCGCCGAGGGGCGCTCGGCGACCTCCTACAACTTGGGGGAAAGGCCGTCCGCGAGGGAGGCGCGGTAGGCCTTCCATGCCGGGAGTACGCCGACGAGCGTCCCACCGCTCACGACGAGCGCCAGGTACGCCCACTCGGTCGGGCCGAGGGGCTGAGCGGTGAGCGCGATGCCGTACCGGGCCTCGATCGGCGCCTGTGCGAGCGCGATGCCGACGTACGTGAGCACGACGCCGAGTGCCGCGCCGAGCGCCGCGAGCAACGAGGACTCGAGCACGAGCAGCGAGACGATCGTGCGCGGGCCGGCGCCGACGGCGCGCAGGACCGCCATCTCGCGGCGACGGCTCTCGAGCGACGCGTAGAGCGCGACGCACATGCCAATCAGCCCGACGACGAGCGTCAGCATCGCGACGACCCGCAGCGCCGCCTCGGCGTTGCCGACGGCCTGCCAGAGCTGCTGGAGCGCGACGCCGGGGATGATCGCCGTCAACGGCTCGGCGCGATCCTCGTTCATCTCGCGCTGGAGTCGCGGTGTCTCGATGCGGTTCTTCGTGCCGACGAGGAACGCGGTGATCGGCGGGGGCTCGCCGGCGGGGCGCGCGGCGGGGGGAGGCCCCATCGGCAGGCCGGAAGCCGCCTCCGCCTCATGCATCGCCTCGAGGCCGTCGAGCGTCACGTAGACCGCTCGGTCGATCGGCGTCCGGGTCGGCGCGATCAGGCCGGAGACGATGAATGGATGCGCCTCGTGCTGCGCGAAGCTCACCGCCGCGACGCCGTGCGCGAGCGTGACCGAGTCGCCCACCGTGTAGCCGAGGCGGTCGGCGACCTCGCTGCCAATCGCGACCTCGTGCTCATCGCGCGGCGCGTGGCCGGCGGCGAACTCGACGTGACGGTCGCGGAAGCGGTACCGCTCGAAGAACGCCTCGGTCGTGCCGATGACGCGGAAGCCGCGGTGCGAGTCGCCGAGCGAGTAGGGAATCGTCCACGCGACGGCCGCGTGCGCGCTCCACTTCTCGTACGTCGGCCAGGCGATGCTGCCCGACGGCGTGCTCATGCCGAAGACGGTCGAGAGCAGCACTTGCGCCGTGCCGCCGCGCGCGCCGACGATGAGATCGACGTCGCGGATCGTGCCGGTGAATCCCTCACGCACGCCGACGCGCACCTGCTCGATGCCGACGAGCAGCGTCACCGAGAGCGCGATGCTGCACACGGTGAGCGCGGAGATGAGCAGCCGGTTGCGCAGCGAGCGAGCGGCGAGCGGGAGCAGCAGCATGCTAGGCGGCGGTCGCGCCGGCGCCGTTCGCGGCACGATTGAGGTCGCGCAAGGCGATCGTGCGCGAGAAGCGCGGTGCGAGCGTCAGGTCATGGCTCACGAAGAGGAGCGCGCTCCCGGCGTCGTCGCACGAGGCGAAGAGCAGCTCGAGGAAGCGGTCGCGCCGGTCGTGGTCGAGCGCCGAGGTCGGCTCGTCGCAGACGACCAGCTCGGGCGCCCCGATCAGCGCGCGCGCGACGGCGACGCGCTGCTGCTGCCCGACGCTGAGCGCGGTGACCTTCTCGTCGAGCAGTGACGTGAGTTCGAGCCGCTGCGCGAGCGTGCCCGCGACGTCCTCCGGTTTCGCGCCACCGAGTCGCGCGCGACGCGCGGCGGAGAGCCGGCAAGGCAGCGTGATGTTCTCCCGCACCGAGAGGTACGGGATCAGGTTGAACATCTGGAAGACATACCCGAGATGCACCGCCCGGAAGCGGTCGCGTGCGGCACCACTCATCGTGGCGAGGTCGTGGCCGAGGACGCGCACGCTTCCTCCATCGGGGACGAGCACGCCGGTCAACAGGCCGAGCAGGGTCGTCTTGCCGCTCCCGCTCGGGCCGTGGAGGAAGACGCGCTCGCCGGCGGCGACGTCGAGCGCGGCGATGTCCAGCACCGGCACCGTGCGTCGGCCCGGGTACGAGAAGCGCACGTCGCGCAACTCGACGACCGGGCCGCCGGTCCCGCTCACTTGCTCGAGTAGGGCTTCATCGAGAGCCCTTCGATCGTGTAGCCGACCTGACCGTAGGGGCTGTCGTAGTCGGTGATGCGCAGCGTGCCTTCCATCCACACCGCGTCGAAGAGCGCGAGCTTCACCGGCTTCTTGTTCGCCATCGTCACGAACGCCATCTGGTTCGGCGGTGGCGGGGGCGTGTGCACGCACGCCCCGTAGTAGGGCACGAGCAGGAACTCGGCGCCTTCCTCGTCGGCGTCGTCGAGCGGCACGACGAAGCCCGGCATGCGCACCTTCTTGCCGTCGAGCTTCTTGAGCGTGTCGGTGCGCGTGCCCTTCTCGTAGTCGAGACCGGCGAGCACGCGCCAATCGATCGAGATCGGCTCGTCGCGCTGCGCACTCGCTTGCCGCGGCGCCGGCGCCTTCGTCGCGGCTGGGGCCTTCGTGCCCTCGCGCGGGACCTGCTGCTGTGCGGCGACGGGGATTGCCGCGAGAATGCTCATGCCGGCGACGAACGCCAGCGTCGACTTCACCATGACTTCCTCTGCGATGTGTGCGGCGACGCACGTCCTCCTGAACCTACTCGCGAGGGGCGTCGGACGTTGGCCCCAGGATGCAGCGTCCGTTGCCGACCGACGCGCCGGGGGATAAGATTCGTGAAGGGAAACCATGCATCCGGCGCCCGGCCATCCCTGGTCGGGCGTCGGTATTTTCTACACCCCGCCGTACCGGGCCATCCCATGATCGAGGCGCTCAAGCAGAAGCTCTCGGGCGAAGCCGAGAAGCTGCGCTACGAACTCAACGTCACGTTGCCGAACGAGATCCGGAAGGCCGTCGAGCTCGGCGACCTTCGCGAGAACTCAGAGTACAAGGCCGCGCTCGAGCGCCAGCAATTCGTGCAGGCGCGGCTTGGCCAGCTCACGCAGCGCCTGTCGAAGCTGTCCTCGATCGACGAGTCGCAGATCGCGACCGACGCCGTCGGCCTCGGGTCGCGCGTCGTCGTGGAGGACCAGGACACGAAGTCGCGCGAGACGTACCAGATGATCTTCGGCGACGCCGAGGACTTCGACGATGGGCAGGTGACGATGTCCTCGCCGATCGGCCGCGCGTTGCTGGGGAAGAAGCTCGGAGAGATCACGCACCTCAAGCTCCCGGCGCGGACCCGCAAGCTGAAGATCGTCGAGTTCACGACGATCCACGATGATGCGGATGCGATATGAGGGGGTAGGGGGGTAGCACTACGACGCGAGTCGCGGGGAGTGGTGCTTGGTGCACGATGCGAGGAGGACCTGCATGTCCTCGCACCCCGCACCATTCACCGCGACTCGCGTCGCCGGGCGTCTTCCCTGCTCTCTCTTCCCTACTCGTTGAGCGCGGCGGTGAGCGCCGCATTGAGCACGGAGTCGTCCGCAGTGACCGGGCCCACGTGCTTCCACAGCAGCGTCCCGTCCCGGCCGATGAGGTAACTCGCCGGCACGCCGATCGCGAGGAACGTCGTCGAGACGACGTCGTCAGGATCGTGCCAGAGCGTGTACGTCGCGCCGAGGTCGCGGGCGAACGTCGCGACCTTTTCTTGGTCACCGGGCTGGTCGATGCTCACCCCGGCGATGACGAGCCCGGCGTCGCGGTGCCGCTGGTGCAACTGCTCGAGTGCCGGGATCTCCTCGCGGCAGGGCTTGCACCAGGTCGCCCAGATGTTGAGCAGCACGACGTTCCCGCGCAGGTCGGCGAGCGCGATCGGCGTGCCGTCGAGCGTGTGGGTCGAGTACGCGGGCGCCGGCTCCCCGACCGTGACGGCGGCGCGGTCACCGCGGCCACAGGCGATGCCGCCCAACGCGAGCGCGGAGATCGCGAGCGCTCGAAGCATGCGAAGCACGCGCATTCGAGCGACGATCATCGTCCGACGCGTACGACGGCCGTGCGCACCGCGCTCGGGGTGCCCGGCATCGTCCACGCCATGAGCACGCCGTTGGCGAGGCGCGCCATGCGCGGGAAGCCGCTCGAGCGCGCCGCGTCGGACGACCCGACGACGAGCGGCGCACCGGCCGTGCCATCGCGCGACACGAGTCGCGCGTGCACCGCGGCGCCGGTCACCGTGCGTTCGATCCAGCTCACGAGCGCGCGTCGGTCGTCGATGAGTTCGACATCGACGCGCCCGGTGGGCTGTCCACCGTCGATGCGGACCGGCGCACCGAACGTCGCGCCGGCGTCGCCCGAGAACGCGAGCTGGACGCGCGCGCTGTCGTTCGGCGCGGCGAACCACGCGACGGCGACGACGTCGCCGCGCGCCGAGATCGCCGGGCCGTTGACCGGACATCCGTCGATGCGCCATCCGTCCCGATGCACGGTCGTCGGCTCGGTCCACGCGCCGTCGACGAGTCGCACGACGGACATGTCGCGGATCTCCTCGTCGCTGCGGTCGCGGTAGACCGCGATCGGCCCCCGCGACGTCATCGCGACGCCGGTCTGGCAGCAATCGCAGACGCGATGGTCGAGCACGCTCGACGCACCGACGCCCCCGTCCTTCGTCCAGGTCGCGAAGCCGAGGTGCATCTGTCGTCCATGCCGCTCCTCGACGGCGGCGCCGCCGTTCAGGAAGACGACCATCGCGCCGGAATCGGCGGTCGGGATCATCTCGACGAAGCCATGCTCGGCGGCGATTCCGGGCGTATGCGGCGTGACGCTCTCGCCCCATGTCGTGCCGCCGTCGCGCGACTCGGCGAGCCGCACCTCGTACGCGTATCGCTCGGTGCCGTTGCGCTGGAGCCAGTGCGCGAGGAGACGGCCATCGGCGAGCGTGATGACCGACGGGAAGTCGGCCCAGTTCACGAAGAGATCCTGCCGCGACATCACCTCGCGTGGCTGGCCCCACGCGCCATCGGCGGAGCGAACGGCGAAGCGCAGGGCGGTCGCCGAGTCGGCGCCGCGGACGAGCCAGCTGAGCAGCACCCGACCGTCGGCGGTCGCCGAGAGGTTCGGTTCGGCGGCCCCGGGATCGGCAGGGGATGAGTCGGGAACGACTGCGAGGTTCGGCGCGGTCGACGCGGCCTCGCCTCGGCAGGCGCTGAACGCGAGGGCCGCGAGGCACAGCGTGCCGAGGCGGTGGATCGAGGTGTGAGTCATCGCTCCCATGATGAGCCTACGCTCGAAAGCTCGCGGCGTTGTCTCGTCGGCGCCACACACCGGGTCATGCGTGGGTGCGCCGCGACCTCGGTGGCCTCTGTGCCTCGGTGGCACCACCGCCTCACCGCTCGTCGATCGCGAACATCCGCTCGACCTCCCGCTCATACTCCGTCACCGCCTGCATGATGCCGGCGTCGGTCCACCCGAGCAGCGCGCCCATCTGCCGGGCCACCGCCCGCGCGACGGAGCGGCCTTGGTCGCGCGTCTCGAAGGCGACGTGCGTGCGGCGGATCAACACGTCAGCGAGTGTCTCCGCGTACTCGGACGCGACCGCGTGCTCGACGTCGCGTTCACGCCATTCAAGCCCGGGGACGAGCTTGGCGTCGTCCGGCGTCGCGGGCGCCCGCGCGCCGCCGAGCGGCGTCGCGTGCGTGTCGCAGTCCCGGGCCTTCATGCCGAGGTGGCGCACCGCCGCGTCGACGCACTGCTCGGCCATCTCGCGGTACGTCG
>CAYSAR010000133.1:0-6609 GCA_964428985.1 uncultured Gemmatimonadaceae bacterium
GTCCCGCTGTCCAACGTATCCGACGATGCCGCACATGGTCTCAGGCTCGCTTGTCGTGGGTAGTCGGGATCAACGGGCGTCGACGGTCACGGGCTCGTCCTCGGTCCGGCTCTCGTAGCCCGGCAGCGCGTAGTGCGTGTAGTAGCTGTAGGCGTTGTCGCGCGGGACGTCGTTGAGCACCGCGCCGATGACGCGCACCGGCATGCGGCCGAGCACCTCGAGTCGCGCCGCCGCGACCTCGCGTTGGCTCACGCCGGTACGCACCACCATCAGCAGGTTCTCCGTCGCCGCGCCGAGCACGACCGAGTCGACGCCGGCCGAGAGCGGGGGCGAGTCGCAGATCACGACGTCGTAGTCCCCGCGGACGTCGGCGAGGAGCTTCGCGAGCCGCGGGCCGCCGAGCATCTCGGGCGCCTCGCGCTGCCGGCTCCCCGACGTGATCAGGTCGAGGTTCGGGATGACGGTCTTCTGGATCACGCGCTCCTTCGTCTCGACGCCGCGCAGGTACTCGGAGAGCCCCGGTCGACGGGGATGGTTGAAGCGCTCGTTGAGCATGCCGCGCCGCAGGTCGCCATCGACGAGCAGCGTGCGCGCCCCACCCTCGGCGAAGACGCGCGCGAGGTGCGACGACAGGAACGACTTGCCGTCGGCGCTGCCGGGGCTCGTGATCGTGAGGTGCAAGGGGCCGGTCGACCCGTGCGCGTACGCGAGGTTGAGGCGGATGTCGCGCAGCGCCTCCTGGAACGGCGTGCTCGCGTTCTGCCGCGCGAGCGCGTTGCCGGCCGGCTTCACGTGTGGCACCGCACCGAGGATCGACAGGCCGAGGTCCTTCGTGACCTGGTCGGGATACCGGAATCGCTTGTCGGACTTGTCGAGCGCGACGGCGAGGCCGCTCGCGGCGGCGAGGCCCCCGAAGAACGAGAAGAGCAGGATCGCGGGCTGGCTGTTCTTGCTCGGCCAGACCGGGGGCACGGCGCGGTCGAGCACGCGCACCTCGGCGACGGCGCTCTCGCGCGCGAGCCGCGACTCGTCGAAGCGCGCCTGGAGCGACGCGTAGAGTTGCTCGGCGAGCTCGGCGTTGCGCTCGAGCCGGTTGAGTTCGCGGTCACGCGTCGGGATCTGGCGCAGCGAGCTGACGGTCGCGCCGACGCGCGCCTGGAGGTCGGCCTCACGCTCGCGCATGCGGCGGCTCGTCTCGGCGACGAGCGGCGGGATGACGTCGCGCTCCAGCGTCGCGATCTCGGCGAGCAGCCGTTGGATCGGCGGATGGGCGTCGGCGTAGCGGTAGCGCAACGAGCGCAGTTCCTGCCGCTTCGTCGTGAGCTCGGTGATCGCCTCGCTCAGCTCCATCGCGTTCTCGCCGGCGGCGACGCGCTGGATCGTCGAGACGGCGACGTCGCCGTTCGCGCCGACGGCTGCCTCGAGCGCGGCGCGCTCGCGTTGGCTCGCCTCGAGCGCGGCGACGAGGTTGTAGTAGACCTCGCCGCGCGGACCTTCGCCGGAGAGCATGCGGACGCCGCCGGCCGAGGACGGCCCGCCGCGCACCGACTCCATGTCGCCGGGGATCGTCGCCGTGCGGATGCGGTAGGCCTCGAGCTCGCGCTCGGCGGCTTGGAGGTTCGTGCGTGCCGACGCGACCTGCTCGGCGAGGATCTCGGTGTACTCGCCGACGTTGCGCTGCTTGAGCGCGGCGGCCTGTGCGACGTAGCGATCGCCGAGCGCGTTCAGCGTCGCGGCGAGCTGCTCGGGATCGGGGCCCTTGAGCTCGACGGTGAGGAAGCTCGCGTCCTCATCGATGCGCATCTCCATGTCCTCGCGCAGCTGGACGGCGGCCTGGCGCGGCGTCGAGACGGAGAACTCGAGCTCGCGTCCCGCCCACATCGAGGACGCGGGCGGGACCCAGAGGAAGCCGAACGAGCGCCCGATCGAATCGCCGACCGCGCCGGTCTCGCTGTTCGCGCCGGCCTTCGCGAGCGTGTACGTGCGGCGGTCGCCGTCGATCGTCAGCCGGTAGTCGCCGGGCGTGAACGTCGGCGCGAGCTCGAAGCGCTGGCGCAGCTGCGCGGCGTCGGGCGCATCCACGGAGAGGTAGAGACGCACGTCGCGCGCGACGCCCTCGAGCACGGCGTACGACCGCAGCAACGACGTCCATCCTTCGGCATCGAGCCGCTGGTCGGTGCGCACCGGCCCGACGCGATCGGAGTTCTGCGCGCCGTTGTCGATCCAGAGCATCGTGTCGGCGGTGTACTCCGGACGCAGGATGCGCGTGAGGTAGACGCCGAGCGCGACGCTCGCGGCCGTGATCAGGAAGATGAGCCACTTGTAGCGACGGAGAGCGTGGCCCATGCGATGCCAATCCGGTCCCGGCGGCGCGGCGAGGTTGTCCGTGTCGGACATGGGGCGCGCGCGCGACGGGGCGGGGATGATGATCGGGCGCGGAGTGATCACGCCACCCGAGACGGATGGATACGTTGTCATGCCCGCCGTCAATGCAAGGCCGATGCCGCGCAGGGGGGTGGCGCGTCGGGCGCGCCGCACGAATCGCATCGATGCGACTGCGTGCCCAATCGCAGTGCCGCACGCACCACGCGACGGGGGCGAAGTGGTGCAACGCGTTGGCGAAACAGGCATTGCACGCCTGCATCGCGATGGCCCGAATCCTGCCTCATGATGCTGCCGACAAGCAGGCATCCCCACTTCAGTGAGGCAGTCGTGACCCGTACGTGGAACCAGACCCAACCGGCATCGAACCAGAACGCGACGATCAGTGTGCTCGTCGCTGAAGAGGACCAGGCGCTGCGCGAGACCTGTGCGTCCGCGCTACGGCAAGAGGGGTATGACGTGACGACCGTCGCGCGCGGCGACGAGGCGCAGACGCTGCTGCGGCGGCGCGCCTTCGACATCGCGCTGATCCACCTGCGCATGCCGAAGGTGGACGGCATCACGCTGCTGCGCACCGCGCTGCTGACGAACCCCGACTCGCTCGTCGTGCTCATGACCGGCGAGCCGTCGGTGGCGTCGAACGTCGACGCGCTGCGCGAAGGCGCGTGGGATTACCTCCCGAAGCCGTTCTCGGCGACGCACCTCCAACTGCTCGTCGGGCGCGGGGCGCACGCGGTGCTGAGCCGCCGCGCGACGCCGGGCCTCGCGCCGATCGTGCGCGAGGTGCCGCAGGACGAGAGCGTGACGCTGCTCGGCACGACGCCCGTCTTCCGGCGCGCGGTGGACCTCGCGGCGAAGGTCGCGACGACCGACGCCTCGGTGTTCATCACCGGCGAGAGCGGCTCGGGCAAAGAGATGTTCGCGCACTTCATCCACCAGAAGTCGAACCGCGCGGCGAAGCCGTTCGTCGCCGTGAACTGCGCGGCGCTCCCGGAGCAGCTGCTCGAGAGCGAGATGTTCGGTCATCGCAAGGGCGCGTTCACCGGCGCGGTCCGCGACAAGCCCGGCCTGCTCGAGATGGCCGACGGCGGCACGCTCTTCCTCGACGAGCTCGTCGAGATGCCGAAGGCGAGCCAGGCGAAGTTGCTGCGCGTGATCCAGGACGGCATCGTGCGGCGCGTCGGCAGCGAGAAGACCGACGCGATCGTGAACGTCCGCTTCATCGCCGCGACGAACGGCGACCCCGAGCAGTTCGTCGCCCGTGGCGACCTGCGCGAGGACCTCTTCTATAGATTGCGCGTCGTGCGCATCCACCTGCCGCCGCTGCGCCAACGCCCCGCCGACATCCCGGTGCTCAGCCGCCACTTCCTCGAGCGGTTCTGGCAGCGGCACCGCGAGAAGGGATCGCAGCCGCCGACGTTCAGCGCGGCGGCCGAGCTCGCGCTCGCGTCGCATCCCTGGCGCGGGAACGTGCGTGAGCTCCAGAACGTCATCGAGAACATCGCGGTGCTCGCCGAGCCGGGGAAGGAGATCCAGCCCGATGACCTGCTCATGCTCGAGGAACCGTCGGAGCAGGAGAGCCCGGCGACGGTCGCGCTCAGCGCGACGAACTTCGACGAGCCGTACCATGACGCACGCGACCGCGTGCTCGCGCTCTTCGAGACGCGGTACCTGACGACGCTCGTCGGCCGGACGAAGGGGAACATGTCGGGCGCGGCGCGGCTCGCCGGCGTCGACCGCACGACGCTCTACCGATTGATGGAACGGCACGGCCTGCAACGCACGCCGACGCAGGGGCTGCTCTCGCCGGTCGCGCCGCCGGCGACGGCCGGGGCCGAGGCGAGCCGGGGCCAGTCGGTCTCGTGAGCGTCGCGGTGCAGGCCGGGCCGGCGCGGGGGGATCCTCCCGCGCCGGCCCTCGTCCATGCGATCGAGCTCGCGCACGATCTCCGCACGCCCCTCTCGTCGATGCTCGTGATCACCGAGCTCCTCGAGCAGGGGCGCTTCGGCGCGCTGCCGAGCGAGGCGCGGGAGCAGGTGCGCGTGCTCCACGCGGCGGTGCGGTCGCTCTGCGCGGTCACCGACGACGTGCTCGCGCTCGCGCGCTCCGAGGGGGCCGACGCCGCCGGGCCGACCGAGCCGCTCGTCGTCGCGACGCTGTTGGAGACGGTCGCCGACGCCGCGCGGCCGATGGCGACCGCGCGCGGCCTCGCGCTCGAGGTCGCGTGCACGGTCGAGGGCGTGCGCCGCGGGCAGGCGCGCGCGATCGAGCGCGTGCTGCTCAACCTCGTCACGAACGCGCTGAAGTTCACGCCCGACGGGATGGTGGAGCTCTCGGCGCATGCGGCGGCGGACGCGTCGACGGTGACGTTCATGGTCCAGGACGCGGGCCCCGGGCTCGTCCGCGGCGGGGATGGCGGCACCGGGATGGGGCTGCGCATCTGCCGTCGGTTGCTCGACGCGATGGGGAGCACGCTGCGCGTCGACGCACGGGAAGCGGGCGGGTCGCGCTTCGCGTTCGACGTGCGACTGTCGTTCGCCCACGACTGACGCGGCGTTGGGGCGTCCCCTCGTCGCGGGGGACCGACGAACGTCGCGTGCTCCCGACGCGATGCATGCGCGCGCCACCACCGGAACGTGCCCCAGCACGTGGCGATTCGCGGGCGCCCAACGGCGGAACCGTCGCCATATGAGCGGCACGCGGCTTGCCCGTTGCGTGGGGCATGACAACGCGAGCGTATCCTGTCGGCGCCACCAACGAGCATCCCCTCCCGCGCGCCCCGGAGCGCGCGCGAGAGCTCATCGATCCCCCGCCACGCGCCGAGCGACTGCGACGCGTGCTGAACCTGCTCGTCGCGACGCTCGCGCTCGTGATCACGATCCCGTTGATGCTGTGCATCGCGCTCGCGGTGAAGCTCACGTCGCCGGGACCGGTGAAGTACACGCAGACGCGCATCGGGCTGGACCGGCGGCGCCGCGGCAGCGGGACGAACACGGGCACGCGTCGGCGCGACCTCGGGGGACAGCCGTTCCGCATCTACAAGTTCCGCACGATGCGCGTGCAGCAGGAGGAGACGGAGCGGTGGGCGAGCGCGAGCGACGAGCGCATCACGCCGGTGGGGCGCGTGCTCCGCCAATACCGCGTCGACGAGCTGCCGCAGCTGTTCAACGTGCTGCGCGGCGACATGAACGTCGTGGGGCCGCGGCCGGAGCAGCCGGCGATCTTCGCGCGACTGCGCGGGCGGATCAATCGCTACGCGAAGCGGCAGGTCGTGCGGCCGGGGATCACGGGGTGGGCGCAGGTGAACCTCGCGTACGACCAGAGCGAGGACGACGCGCGTCGGAAGTTGCAGTATGACCTGGAGTACATCGCGAAGCAGTCGGCGGTGGAGGATCTGCGCATCATGGCGCGCACGCTTCCCGTGATGCTGGGGAAGAAGGGAGCCCACTGAACGAGTGATGCGGAGCTGTGCTTCGTGCGCGGGCCCTCGGGTGGGCACGCTCGGCTCCTCGGGAATCAGTGCCGTGCGGTACCGCGCATGCGCTGTGCTGCATCGTAGACGTACTTGTACCGCTCGACCCAGCGGCTGACGTCGGCGTCGCGTTGGAGGCGGGCGTGCGCGTCGGTGGCGCGCTGGCGCGCGCCGAAAGGATCGCGTTGCACGGCGCCGATCGCCTGCGCGAGCGCGCGGGGATCCTCCGGCGGGATGAGCAGTGCCTCCTCCTCGCCGATGAGGTCCGGTACGCCGCCCACGCGGGTCGCAACGATCGGCACGTGCGCCGCCATCGCCTCCAGCAACACCATCGGCGTGCCCTCGGTGCGCGAGCTCAGCACGAGCACGTCGAACGCCGGCAGCACCCGCGCCGCGTCGGGCACGACGCCGTGCCAGGAGATCGAGTGCTTCGCGCCGAGTCCCGTTCGCTCGGTGCGCCGCTCGAGTGGGCCCCGCTCACCCCCGTCGCCGACGATCGCGACATGACATGCGAAGCAGGCGAGGGCGGGAATCGCGTCAAGCAGCACGTCGAGTCCCTTCTCATGGCTCACGCGGCCGACCCACCCGACCACGAACCCATGCTGCCGCACGCCGAGCGCGCGACGCGCCTCCTCGCGCGACAGCGGTGGGGCCGAGGGCCGCCAGGCGTTGCGCACGACATGCAGGCGCTCCGGCGGCACCCCGTCGTCGGCGAGCCGTTTCGCGAGCGGCCGCGCGACGGCGACGACGGCATC
>CAYSAR010000134.1:0-6557 GCA_964428985.1 uncultured Gemmatimonadaceae bacterium
GCCACGGCAGCAGCGACGCGTTCTCGACCGGGTCCCACGCCCAGTAGCCGCCCCACCCGAGCTCCACATACGCCCACCACATGCCGAGCACGATGCCGAGCGTGAGGAAGACCCAGCTCACGAGCGCCCAGCGCCGCACCGCCCCAAGCCACTCGGCGTCGAGCCGCCGCGTGACGAGCGCGCCGATGGCGAACGCGAACGGGATCGTCGTCGCGACGTAGCCGAGGTAGAGCATCGGCGGATGGATCGCCATCGCCGGGTTCTGGAGCTGCGGGTTGAGCCCGCGTCCGTCGGGCGGCACCCACTCAAGGCGCTCGAACGGGTTCGACGCGAGCGCCGTCGTCGCGACGAAGAAGAGGAGCACGAGCGCGTTCGTGCCCGTGACCCACGGCATGATCGCGCGGTTCTTCGAGCGGTTCGCCCACGTCGCGAGCGCGGCGTAGAGCGAGAGGATGAGGCACCAGAAGAGCATCGAGCCCGCCTGCCCGCCCCAGAACGCCGAGAACTTGAAGATCGACGGGAGGTTCGCGCTCGTGAACGACCAGACGTAGCGCAACGAGAAGTCGCTCGTGAGCAGCGCCGTCCAGAGACCGAGCGAGGCGATGAGCACGAAGCCGGACGCGGCATAGATGCCGCGCTCGCCGGAGGCGATGAGGTCGCCGCGGCGGAGCGCGGCGCCGGCGAACGACGTCGTCGCGGCCCAGGCGCACATGAGCAGTGCGATCCAGAGCGCGAGTTCGCCGATGAGGATCATCGGAGTGAGACCGGTCTTCCGGGGAACGAGCCGCGAGCGCGCATCATCGAATAATAGCGGAGGCTACGGCTCTCCGAGCGATTCGAGGTCCGCCAAGTCCTTCGTGCGGGCGCTCGCCTTCTTGTTCCTCACGAAGGCCTCGCGGCCGATGAATGGAGCCCGGATGTCGGCGAAAGTCTCCTCCACGCGGTCGCGCCACGCGTCGGCGAACGAGACCCCGCTGATCCCGGTGAGGATGTCGATGCGATAGGGCGGGACGCCGAACTGCGCGACGATGTCCGGCTTCGTCAGGTCCGACGGTTGGATCCCGAGTGAATCCAGTGGCGCGCCGAAAGCGGCCAGCGCACGCCAGACCAGTTCGACGTTCTCCGGGGAGCGATCGATCCACAGGTCGAGGTCCGCCGTGGCCCTTGGCACGCCGTGGACCCCCAACGCGTGCGCGCCGACGATCAGGAATCGGGCGCCAGCAGCGACGAGTTCGGCGACGATGTCGCGGAAGTCGCCGTGCATCACACGTCCGACTCTCTGCCCGGCTGCGGCCGAAGGGGACGGATCACGCAGCGGATGGCACTGCGAGGTGTAGGCGCCGGTGGAGCACTCCCGCCTGACTGCGCACTGAGTTCAAGCACCAGATTGAGGCGCTCGCGAGCCGAGTGTGGGGCGGGCGCCTCCGACGCCTCTCGACTGCGCAACGGCACGACCCGAACCGTCATGTCGCGCCGGCGAGCGCTCATGTGCGCGGGACGCCCTCGGGATGCTGCTTCTGGTATGCCTCGCGCAGCTTCGGGTCATAGCCCTGGGGCGCGACCTCGTAGCGCGAGGCGCACTTCGCGAGCAGCGTCGTCGCGCGGAACGTGCCATCGGCGCCGAGTCGGCCCTCGACGACGACGTCGACCGAGTCGGAGAACGTGTCGGGGATGATGCCGCGGTAGTCGACCTTGTACGTCGCCGTGCCGTCGGTCATCTCGAAGGCGACCTGGCGCCCCGAGGAATCGCGCACGACCGACCCCGCCACCACGCGCGCGCCGACCTTGACCCCCGTCTCGAGGAACGAGGGGTCAGCGGCGACCTTGGCCTGGAGCTCGGCCGGCGTCAGGAAGAACGTGCCCGTCGCGGCGATGCTGCCGGCCATGAGGTAGCCGGCCGTACCGAGGACGAGGACGCCGCCGAGGATGAACTTGGTGCGGGGGTGCATGCAACAATGATAATGCGGTCGGCCGGCCGGACGAACTCCACGGGTACCACGGCCTGGCGACCTTGACGGGCCCGAAGTAATACTTGATAATACTCAGTATGAGTACGCCGCTCGAACGGATCAGCCTGACCATCCCACCTGACGTCCTGCGCCGCGCCGATCGACTCGCGAAGCGCGAGGGTCGCTCGCGCAGTTGGGTGCTGACCGAGGCGGTTCGGCGGCTCCCGGACACCGCGCCGGTGGAATCGATGCGACTCGACGAGTCCCGTCGGGCGATGCTCCGGGCCGATCTCGCGCTGTCCCCGACCGAGCGCGTGCTCGCCGCCGAGCGGACGGCGCGCGAGGTCCCTCGCCGCCACTTCGGTTCGCTCTTCGTCTCCTTCGACCGTTACGAGGACTATCTCGATTGGAAGCGTCGCGAGGCGATCGGACCGTAGGGCCGCCGTTCCGGACCGAGCTGGCGGAGGTCTGCTGGCGCCTGAACCAGGCAGGGGCCCGTTACGTGCTGGCCGGCGCCCGAGCGCTCCAGTTGTGGGGCAGCGCGCGCGCGACGCGCGACATCGACATCCTGATCGAGCCCACAGAGGCGAACGCGCGCTGCGTGCTCGACGCGCTGGCGGAGACCGGGTTCGGTTTCGCGCGGGAATGGGCCGCGGCGGAGGTCGCGAGGAAGTTCGTCACGATCATCGGCGACTCACCGCGCGTCGACATCCTCACGCTCGCCTGGAGCGTGCGCTATCGCGACGCGATCCGTTCCGCCGAACGGTTCGAGGTCGAAGGGGTGGAGATCCCGACTCTGTCGCTCGACGACCTGATCCTGTCCAAGCGAACGGGGCGGCCGCAGGACGTGGCGGACATCGCGGTTCTCGAGGAGATCAAGAGGAGTCGCAACGCCTGATGTCCGTCACGCCGATCGCGTCAGCGCTATAGCCGCTTCGCGCGCCGCTGCTTGACCTCCTCGATCTCGCGTTGGGTTTGCGCCCATCGCTCCTTCGAGAAGATGGCTTGGAGATCGGGAAGCATCCCCGGGAGCGACTGTGCCACGTCGCTCAAGACCTTGTCCAGCTCACGTCCCGTGAAGCCCGTGTCGTCTGAGCGGTCGAGATACTCGAACAACAACGAGGAATCGACGCCTTGGCCTGGTGCGAACGCAGGTGCCACGGCCAGGGACACCACGCTGCGTTCCCTCTCCACCGTCAGCTCCAATCCCACGCCTTCGATGACGACCGTGGCGTTGTCGAAGACATCGGCGACGTGGCTCCGAGTCACGCGGAAGCCGAGTGGCGCCAGGGTCGGCATCAATCGAGCTTCTGCTGCGGATGCGAGGTCGGGACTCATCCCTCCTGCACCCCGAACGCCACCGCCGCCAGCGCCCCACCGACCGCCGGCCCAACGAAGTACAGCCAGAGCACGCCCCACCCGCCGTCACCATACACGCTGTGCACGAGCGTCGGCCCGAAACCGACCGCCGGGTTGAACGCTCCGCCCGAGATCCCGCCGCCGACGAACGCGCCGACCATCACCGTGAAGCCGATCGCGAGCCCGTAGTACGAGTTCCCCTGCGTGCGCTTGGCGACGGCGACGTTCAGCACGACGAGCGCGAGCGCGAACGTGAACAGCACCTCCACCAACATCGCCTGCGTGATGCTCGCGCCGGCGCCGGGCGCCGGCGCGAACGTCTGCCCGGTGATCATGCGGCTCACGTACGCCGCGAGCGTCGCGCCGGCGAGCTGGCTCAGCACGTAGGGCACGAACGACGACTTCGGCATCGCGCCGCGCATGAGGATCGCGATCGACACCGCCGGGTTGTAATGCGCACCGCTCACGTGCCCGCCCATGTACACCATCACCATGAGCGCCGAACCGATCGCGAGCGGCGCGAACTCGCTTCCGCTCGCGACCGCGAGCCCGATCGTCAACACGAGGAAGAACGTCCCGAGGAACTCCGTCAACGCGACGCGCATGTGGCCTCCGCCAGGCCTTCGCCTGGGACCCTAGTAGTGGACCTGCCGCACGATCACCGCCCCGGTCACGCCCCCCGCGCCATCGGCCGCGAGGTCCTTCCAGGAGAAGATGCGTCCGCGCGACGCGTCCCACATCTCCTTCCCCACCCCGACGGACAACGTGAACGCCGCCGCCGTCCACGCCGCCTCGCGATGGTCATGGCCGTTCGCCCGCAGCACCGAGTGTCCCACGCCCTGCACCACCGCCGACACGACGAAGTGCTTCGCCTTGTCGATGCCGAGCCACGCGTCGCGCGGGCCCTCCTGCGGCGGACCGCCGAAGGGAAAGCCGCTGAACACGAACGCGATCGCGAAGTTCATGCGTCGCGTGCCCATGCCACGGTGGCACGCACGGCCCGACGCCACCCGCCGAGCCCCTGCTTCGCGATCGTGCCGGCCGCGCCGCCGGCCGGCGTGAACCGCTCGTACTTCCGTGACTCGAAGAACGCCTCGGCGCTCGGCCACACACCGCTCGCGATCCCGGCCAACCCCGCCGCGCCCATCGCCGTCGTCTCGATCACATCCGGCCGCTCGACGGGCACGCCCAGCACATCGGCCTGGAACTGCATGAGCCAGCTGTTGCTCGTCGCGCCACCGTCGACGCGCAGCACCTCGAGCGGCGCGCCGCTCGCGCCGCGCATCGCCTCGAGCACGTCGGCGGTGCCGTACGCCATCGCCTCGAGCGCGGCGCGCACGATGTGCTCGCGCGTCGTGCCGCGCGTGAGCCCGACGATCGTCCCGCGCGCCTCCGGCTCCCACGCCGGCGCGCCGAGGCCGGTGAGCGCCGGCACGAAGTAGACGCCGTCGTTCGACGTCAGCGAGCGCGCCATCGCCTCGCTCTCCGAGGCGTTGCGCACGAGGCCGAGCCCATCGCGCAGCCACTGAACCGCCGCGCCGGCGATGAAGATGCTCGCCTCGAGCGCGTATGCCTGCCGCCCCTGCGCATCGCACGCGATCGTCGTGAGGATCCCTTGGCCGCCCGGCGGCCGACGCGCGCCGGTGTGCAACAACAGGAAGGCGCCGGTGCCGTACGTGTTCTTGCTCTCGCCGGCATCCCAACATCCTTGCCCGTACAGCGCGGCCTGCTGGTCGCCGGCGACGCCGCAGATGGGGATCGATGCGCCAAGGTGCTCCTTCGCCGACGCCCCGAAGTCACCGGACGACGGGCGCACCTCGGGAAGGATCGCGCGCGGCACGCCGAACAGCGCGCAGAGCTCGTCGCTCCACTCGTGACGGTCGATGTCGTACAGCATCGTCCGCGACGCGTTCGTCGGGTCGGTCGCGTGCACGGCGCCGTTCGTGAGCTTCCAGATGAGCCAGGTGTCGATGGTGCCGGCGGCGAGCCGCTCGGGGTTCGCTTGCGCGTCCTTCACGCGTTCCCGCAGGAGCCACTCGAACTTCGTTGCGCTGAAGTACGGGTCGGGCACGAGGCCGGTGCGCGCGTGGATCTCGTCGGCCTGCCCCGCCGCGCGCAGCGCCTGGCAGCGCGCCGTCGTGCGACGGTCCTGCCAGACGATCGCGCGGTCGACCGGGCGTCCCGTCGCGCGGTCCCAGAGCACGACGGTCTCGCGCTGGTTCGTGATGCCGATCGCATCGGGCACGACGCCCGCCTCGGCGATCGCCTCGCGCGCCGACTCGAGCGTGCTCGTCCAGATCTCCTCAGGATCGTGCTCGACCCAGCCCGGCTGGGGGAAGTGCTGCGTGAACTCGCGCTGCCCGCGCCCGACGACGCGGCCATCGGCCGCGACGACGAGTGCGCGGGAGCTCGTGGTGCCTTGGTCGAGCGCGAGGACATGTCGCACGTGCGGGGCTTCCTTCAGGCGGGAGGTGGGAGCTCGGCGGAAGTTACGTCGAGGTGGAATGGCGCGCGCTGCACGCCGCGGTCGGTCACGTAATGCGTGACGAGGTGCGCCGGCGTCACGTCGAACGCCGCGTTGTGCACGGCGATGCCGTCGGGCGCGACGCGCGTGCCCCCGACCTGCGTGACCTCGCTCGCATCGCGCTGCTCGATGACGATCGCGTCCCCGGACGGTATCGACGGGTCGACGGTGCTCCACGGCGCGGCGACGACGAACGGGATGCCATGGTGGTGCGCGAGCACGGCGAGCCCGTACGTCCCGACCTTGTTCGCGACATCCCCGTTCGCGGCGATGCGATCGGCTCCGACGATCACGATGTCGATCCGGCCCTCCTTCATGAGCGATGCCGCCATCCCGTCAGTGAGCAGCGTGACCGGCACGCCGGCGCGATGCAGCTCCCACGCCGTGAGCCGCGCACCCTGGAGGAGCGGCCGCGTCTCATCGACGAACACGCGCAATGCCATCCCCTGCGCATGCGCCACATACACCGGGGCGAGCGCGGTGCCGATGCCCGCCGTCGCGAGCGCGCCCGCGTTGCAGTGCGTCATCACGCGCATCCCTTGATGGAAGAGCGTCGCGCCGTGCGCGCCGATCGCGTCGCACATCGCACGGTCCTCCTCGAGGATCGCCGTCGCCTCATCGCGCAACGCGATCGCGACCTCATGGATGCTCCCCGCCGTCGCGTCGGCGCGCACGAGCATGCGGTCGAGCGCCCAACCGAGGTTCACCGCCGTCGGGCGCGTCTC
>CAYSAR010000135.1:0-6532 GCA_964428985.1 uncultured Gemmatimonadaceae bacterium
TCGTGAAGAACGCCGCACCGAGCTTCGACAGGTCGGTCGGCGAGACGAGCCGGTGCTCATACAGCAGAATCGCCCCCGCGACGCCGACGCCGATCCAGGCGAGCAGCCCCGCCCCCGCGCCGATCATCGCCGCACCGAGCGCGAGCACCGTGACCACATGCAGCACGCGCGCGACCGCGAGCGCGCGATCGACGCCCAGCGCCGCGGGGATCGAGTGCAGTCCCTGCGACCGGTCGAACTCGATGTCCGGCAGCGCATAGAGGATGTCGAACCCCGCCGACCACGTCATCACGGCGACGGTGAGCGCCGCGAGCATCCACCACGGCTCGCTCCACGCACCGGTCAGCGCGAGGTACCCGCCGACCGGCGCGATCGCGAGGCCGAGTCCCAGCACCAGGTGCGCGTAGCGCGTGAAGCGCTTCGTGAACGAATAGAAGCAGACCCAAGCGAGGGCGACCGGGGCGAGTTTGGCACAGAGCGCGTTCAGCTGCGCCGCGGCCCACAGAAACAACCCCGCCGCGATCGCCACCGTCACCCATGCCTCGCGCACGCCGATCGCGCCGCGCGGGATCTCGCGCTGTGCCGTGCGCGGGTTGCGCGCGTCGAACTCGCGGTCGACGATGCGGTTCACCGCCATCGCGACCCAGCGCGCGCAGGTGAACGCGAGCACGACCCATCCGAGCGACGCGAGCGTGAGCGGCGCCACGCGCGTCGCGAGCGTCACGCCGACGAGCGCGAACGGCAGCGCGAACACCGTGTGCGGGAGCTTCACGAAGCTCATCCAGCGCGCCATCGCCGACTCGCCGGCGAACGTCTGCCCCTCCCTCACAGCCCGAGCCTCGGCCAGAGCGCGTCGACGCGCGCCTTCGTCGCCGCGTCCATCTCGATCACCGTGGGCCAGTTCCGCGTGAAGCCCTCCTCGGGGAACTTGCGCGTCGCGTCGAGGCCCATCTTCGAGCCGTACGTGAACGCGCGGCTCGAGTGGTCGAGCACGTCGATCGGTCCCATCGTGAACCGCGCGTCACGCTCGGGGTCGATGTTGTTGAGCGCGACCCACCACGCCTCCTGCACGTTGCGCACGTTGACCCAGTCGTCGACGATCACGAGCACCTTCGCGAGCGACATGAGCCCCGCGCCCCAGAGCGCGTTCATGACCTTGTACGCCTGCCCGGGATACGTCTTCTTGATCGACACGAAGACGAGGTTGTGGAACCCGCCCTCGGCCGGCATGTGGTAGTCGACGATCTCCGGCGTCGTGAGCTTGAGCAGCGGCAGGAAGATCCGCTCGGTCGCGTGGCCGAGGTAGAAGTCCTCCATCGGCGGCCGCCCGACGATCGTCGCGCAGTACACCGCGTCGCGCCGCATCGTCACCGCCGTCACGTGCACCTTGGGATACAGGTCGGCCTCCGAGTAGTACCCGGTGTGGTCGCCGAACGGCCCCTCGGTCACGAGTGGTTCCGCCGGGTCGATGTACCCCTCGATGACGATCTCCGCGTCGGCCGGCACCTCGAGGTCGCAGGTAAGCGCCTTCGTGAGCTTCACCGGCGACTTGCGCAGGAAGCCCGCGAAGATGAACTCGTCGACGTTCGGCGGCAGCGGCGCGCTCGCCGAATACATGCTCGCCGGGTCCGCGCCGACGACGATGCAGACCGGCATGCGTTCGCCCTTCTTCGCCATCTCCGCGAAGTGGTGCGCGCCGGTCTTGTGGCGCTGCCAGTGCATCGCGACCTCGCGCTTGCCGAGCTGCTGCACGCGATACATGCCGACGTTGCGGATGCCGCGCGCCGGGTCCTTGCTCACGACCGCCGTCATCGTGATGAACGGACCGCCATCCTCGGGCCACGTGGTCAGGATCGGCAGCTGGTCGAGGTCCACCTCATCGCCGCGCCAGACGACCTCCTGGCACGCCGGCTGCCCGCCCGCCATGCGCGGCGGGAACTTCGCGATCTCCATGAGGCGCGGCAGCATCTGCAGCTTGCCGAGGAATCCCTCGGGCACCTTGAGGTCCATGAGCTGCGTGATGCGGTCGCCGTGCTCATCCAGCCGCTCGACGCCGAGCGCCATTGCCATGCGACGCATCGAGCCGAACAGGTTGATCGCGACGGGGTATGCCGCCGTCGAACCGTCGCGCAGCACCGGCTTCTCGAAGAGCAGCGCCGGTCCGCCGCCGGGCGACTTCATGACGCGGTCGGCGATCTCGCACATCTCGAGCTCGACCTTCACCGGCTCGTGGATGCGCTTGAGTTCGCCGAGGCGGTCGATCGCGGCGATGAACTCCTGAAGCGTGTCGATCGGCTTGCTCACGTCGCGCTCACTTCGTGCCCACGTGGATGGCCGCGATCCCGAACGTCAGCGTCTCCCACGTGACGTCGCGGAAGCCGGCACGCGACATCGCCGCGGCGAGCGCGCTCGTCTCGGGGAAGTTCGCGACCGAGCGCGGCAGGTAGGTGTACGCCGTGCGATGGCCGCTGACCGCGCGGCCGATGAGCGGCAGGATGCGATGGAAGTAGAACAGGTAGCCGCTGCGCACGAGCGGCACGCGCGGCGTCGAGAACTCGAGGATCACGAAGCGCGCGCCGGGCCTGAGCGTGCGGCGCACCTCACGCAGTCCCGCGTCGAGGTCGGCGACGTTGCGGATGCCGAACGCGACGATCGCGCCGTCGAATGCGTCGTCCTGGACCGGCAGCGCAAGCGCGTCGGCAGTGACCGGCGCGAGCGTCTCGCGCGGCGCCTTGCCGAGGCCGGCGCGCAGCATCGGCTCGGCGAAGTCGGCGGCAAGGATGGTCCCACGGAATCCGGCGCGGCGCGCGAGCTCCGCGCCGACGTCGAGCGTCCCCGCGCAGAGGTCGAGGTAGGTGCCCTCGGGCCGCGCGTCCCACCGCAAGCGCCGCAGCGCCGTGCGCCGCCAACGGCGGTCGATGCCGAGCGAGAGGACGCGGTTGAGCAGGTCGTAGCGCGGCGCGATCTCGGAGAAGATCCGGCGCACGTACGTGCGCTTCGTGTCGGGCGCGAAATCGACGCCACCGGCCGCCGCCTGGGCCTCGCGGAACTCCGTATCGAGCGCGGGTGGCATAGTCCCGAAAGTTGCCCGGGGGGTGCAGCGCGGGCAAGTTTCCCCACACTCGCGAATGCCGCCCCCACTCGACCTTCAGAACCTCCCCGATGCCGACGTCGTCGTGCTCGCCCAAAAGGGTCGTGAGCCGGCGTTCCGTGAGCTCATCCGACGGTACGAGCGGCCGGTCTTCTCGCTGATCTACCGCATGGTGCGCGACAGCACCGCGGCCGAGGACCTCGCGCAGGACGCGTTCGTGAAGGTCCTGAACCACCTCGACAAGTACCGCCCCGAGTTCAAGTTCTCGAGCTGGCTCTTCAAGATCGCGAACAACGTCGCGATCGATCACCTGCGGCGCCGGCAGCTCGATACGATCTCGATGGACGGCTCCCCGCACGCGACGACCGCCGCCGAGGTCGAGGCGACCCGCTTCGACGTCGAGGACACCGCCGAGAACGCCCTCGACGAGCTCGCCGCCCGCGAACTGGGTTCGGCGATCGAGCAGGCCATCGGCCGGCTCAGGCCCGAGTACCGGAATTGCATCATGCTCCGGCACGTCGAGGGGCGCTCGTACGAGGAGATCGCGACGACGCTCGACCTCCCCCTCGGCACCGTCAAGACCTACATCCACCGGGCGCGCCATCAGCTGCGGGACGCCCTTGGCCACCTTCGAGAATGACGCGGACCCCACCTCGGTCCCGACCCCTTGGTGACCTGCGTCACCCTGCGACGCGGACCCGCTGACCCCCTGCGAAACCCCTGAAACCGACCTCGCGCCCCCGCCGTAGGCTCCCCCAGGAGAACCCGATGAATCACCGTCACCTGCTTCCCAACGAGATCGACCTGCTCGTCGATGGCGACCTGAGCGCCGGCTTCGGTGTGTCGCCGCTGCGCGCGCATCTCGACGAATGCGCCGAGTGCCGTACGCGCGTGGACGAGCTTCGCGCCGTCGCCGACCTGCTCGACTCGCTGCCCCACCACACGCCGCGCGTGCAGTTCGCCGACGAGGTGATGCAGAAGGTGCAGGTGATCGAGCCCTGGCACGTCGCGCTCGCCGACACGGCGCGGCGCTTCGTGCCCGAGAGCACCGCCGGCCGCGCCCTCGTCGGCGTCGGCGCGGGCATCGGGGCGGTCACCGTCTCCAGCAGCGTGGCCTGGCTCGCCTACCGTGCCGACCTCGCGGCCTGGGCGTTCAATCTCTTCCTCGATCGCGGACGCGAATCCGTGCTCGGTGGCGTCGGCCAAGTCGCGGCCGGCGCGCTCGGGCCCGACGCCGCGCTCACCCTCTCCCAGGGTGGCGTCGGCGCGCTCGCGGTCGGCTCCCTCCTCCTCGCCGCCTCGGCCGTGGCCGCAGCGGTCGGATTCCGCCGACTCGCCTCCACCGCACGCGCCAAGCGGAGCTAGGACGATGCGGAAGATCCTGTACGTCGCCGCGGCCCTCCTCGGGCTTGCGGCTCTTCCGCGTCCCGCGGTCGCCCAGGTCTCCGGGGCCGCCGTCCAGGCCGACACGGTCACCGAGGCGCTGCGCGCGTTCGGGTTCACGCGCGAGGGCGTCGAACTCAACGGGCGCTTCGCGCGGGGCGGCACCATCGTCGAAGCCGGCGACAGCGTCGCGGGTCCCGTCGTCACCGTCGGCGGCAACGCCGACATCCACGGCTACGTGTCGGGCGGCGTGCTCGCCCTCTGGGGTGACGTCACCGTGCACCCGGGCGCCGATGTCGTCGGTGGCGTGACCGCCTACCACGGCCGCGTCATCATCGATGGCGGTCGCGTGCGCGGGTCGCTCCAAGCGTCGCCGGCGGCTGTCCCTGCGCCCGACGCCGCCGCGCCGCCGATGACGACCGGTCGCGCCTTGTCGCTCTCGCTCGGCTGGACGGGCATGATGCTCGCCGTCGCGCTGCTCGTGCTCGTCGTCGCGAACTCGAACCTCGAGGGCACCGCCCGCGCGCTCGAGCAGGACTTCGGGCGCGCGTTCTTCATCGGCGTGCTGGGGCAGTTCGGCTTCCTCCCGCTGCTCGTGCTAATGATCGTGCTTCTCGCGATCACGATCCTCGGCGCGCTGCTGATCCCCTTCGCGCTCGTCGCGGCGCCGATCGCGCTCGCGGGCCTCGTGACGCTCGGTTGGGTGGCGCTCGCGCTCGTCTGCGGGCGCGCGCTGCTGCGCACGCGCGATGGCGCCGGCACCCGGGCCGACGCGATTCGCGCGATGCTGCTCGGCGTGCTCGTGTTGATGGCGCCGTGGCTGCTCGCGGCGGCGGTCCACGAGACCGGCACGTTCGCGCTCATCGCGCGCGTCGTCGCGATCGGCGTGACGTGGGCGGCCGGCACGGCGGGGCTCGGCGCGACGATCGTGTCGCGAGCGGGGAACAAGCAGGAGCGGCGGGAAGCGGTCGCCGGCGCCCCGCTCCAAGGCTGGGCGACGCCGACCCCGATCTCGGGCGTGGCGGCGACGCGCCGACCGATCCCGGCTCGCCCAGGCGCTACGCCGCAGTAGCGCCGGCGGCGTTCAGCCGCCGGCGTCGACCTTCTTCGAGTCGACCGCCGGACGCGCGAAGCGCGGATCGCGGCCCGCGCGGTCTGCCTCCGTCGCGACCGCTGGATTGAGCCACTCGATCAGCGCCGCCCAGCCGAGCGATTCGGAATCGACCGCGAGATAGCCGTTCACGACGGCGAGAACGTCGAAGCCGCGATTCAGCTGAAAGGTGAGCGTCGGATCGCGCACCTCACGGCGCACGACGCGGATGACGTACTCCTCGGCGCTCATCCTCGCTGCGACCTTGTGGTAGTTGCGGAGGCGTGCTCCGGCGCGGATGCGCAGCAGGCCAAGTCGCTCCGCGAGCTTTCGCCGCGCGTCGTACAGCTTGCCCCCGGTGCCGCTGCCCCTGATGGTCGGGTCGACCATGACCTCGGCACCGTACAACGTGCGACCTGTCGCCGGATCATGGTTCACGAACGTCCCGCCGGCCGTGAAGTCGTGCCAGGTGCCGTCGCTCGCGTAGTCGTCCCAGTTCACGATCAGGCTCGCCGCGTAGCCATGGACACGCTCCTCGCGGTCCACCGCCACGAATTGCCCCTCGGGGAAGATCTCGCGATGGCGCGCGAGCACCGGCGCCGACCACGGCTTCACGCCCGGATAGGTACGCAGGCAGACCTCGATGATGCCGGGGAAGTCGCGCGGCTCCGTGGGCCGCACGCGCAGTACGCGACGTTGTGGCCTGGACGGCGCGGTCACACGGCCTCCTCGTCCGTCTCGGCGATGAGCTCCGCCGTCCGTGCCGAGTCGAGGAGCGGCAACACCGTGCCCGACGTGCGGGCACGCTCGATCGACGCCATGTCCAGCTCGCCGATCACCATCGTCTCTTGGTTCGGGATGCCCTCGGCCAGCACGCCATCGCGCGCGAACGGGAAATCGCTCGGCGTGAGGATCGCCGCCTGCCCGTAGTTGAGCGAGACCGCCGGCACCATCGGCAGCGAGCCGAC
>CAYSAR010000136.1:0-6488 GCA_964428985.1 uncultured Gemmatimonadaceae bacterium
TGGGGGGGGGGGGGGGGGGGGGGGGGGGGGCGGGAGGCGTGGCGGGGGGGGGGGGGGAGGACTTCGGGTGGTATCGCATCCGCTTGTACGGCGTGCAGCAGGGACAGGAATGAGGCTCACGCGCTCATCCACCGCCGCGATGGTTCTGATCGGCGCGCTCGTTTCTAGCGGCTGCGAGTACGGCGCGCCGGCGGACTCCGCTGCGACGCGCGGCGACACCCTCGTGCGCTCGCACGGCGCGGTCGGCACGTGGGGTCCCGCCCGCGCGGCGACCGAACTCCTCCGCATGGTGCCGCACCGGACCGAAGAAGAGCTCGCTGACGTCACCGACATCGCCGCGCTCCCCGAGGGCGGCGTTGTCGTGTTCGACGCACAAGCTGCCGGCGGTCCCGCGCTCCGCGAGTTCGACGCCAGCGGACGCTATGTGCGCACGCTCGGGCGCCAAGGCAGCGGGCCAGGCGAGTACGCCAGCGAGTTCGTTCGGCTCACCGTCACGCGTGAGGGCGACGTCCTCCTGCACGACAAGGCGCGCAATCGCGTCCTGCGCTATCGCGACGGTGGGCCGCTATCCGAGATCCGACTCCCCGAGCGACTCGCTTCGGGCACCGCCGGCACGGCGTTCGTCGCGCGGACCGATGGCACGATCGTGATGAACGCCCCGTTGAGCGACCAAGCGCGTGTCGGCCATCGACTCTTCCTCGTCATCGACTCGACGGGCGCGCTCGCAGACTCGATCGCGATCGCCCGATCATGGCTCGGCGACGTCCGGCGCGAGCTTCATCCCGGCACGGCGCGCGACGCGCGTCGACCCGGCGGTCGCGTTGCGGGACGCGTCGGACTGAGTGCCTGGGGGGAACGGCCGACGCGCGTCGATCATTCACCGGTGCACCATGGGTGGCGGGCCCTGTCCGACCGCCCCATGTTGGCAATCGCGGCGTGACCGTGGACAACCCCGGAGGGCAGATGCTGCTGAACAGTGCCGACCTTGCCTCCATCCACCGCTACTGCAGCCATCACCGACCGCTGCTCGAGCAGTCGTCCCAGGCGGGCTGCATGCATTGCGGCGCGACGTTCGAGCCGTCGGAGATCCGAGAATGGGTCACCGACGGCGTCGGATCCGAACCGAGCGAGGACGGCGAGACGGCGCGGTGCCCGCGCTGCGGCGTGGAGAGCGTGCTGCCCTCGGCGGCGCCGGTCGCGCTCGACCCGCGACTGCTCTCGGCGCTCCAGTCGTACTGGTTCCGCGGCGTGCACTAAGAGGGACGGCGCGCGGGCCTCGCGCGCGCGCCGCCCTCACCTCACACCATCGTCCCGCGCGTCGGGAAGACGAACGTGCGGTGCGCGAGCCGGTGGTCCGCCACCGCGCGCACGAAGTCGACCGTCGAGACGATGCCGACCAGCCGCTCGCCCTCGACGACCGGCAGCCGGTGCACGCGTTCCTCGCGCATGATCGCCGCCGCGCGGTCGACCTTCGTCGCGGGCGCGAGCGTGCGCAGCGGCGCGCGGGTCATCGCTTCCTCGACGACGTGATCGTCGAGGATCCCCCGCTCGCCGCGCGCGCGCACCTCCGCCTCCTCGGCCGGCAGCGACGCGATGAAGTCGAGCAGGTCCTGCGCCGTCAGCATCCCGACGAGTCGCCCATGATCGACGACGGGCGCCCCGCCCAGCCGTTCGGTCGAGAATATCTCCGCCGCCTCGCGGATCGAGGTGTCGGGATCGAGGGTGAGCACATCGGGGGTCATGATGTCTCGCACGGTGATCATGCGGCGCTCCTTGGGCTGGGCCCGGTCAACGTCCGTCCTGCGCCCAATGTTGCCGCCGCGCCGGCGCGCGGCAGTCGGGCGGCATCCGAACCCTTCGTGAGGGGAATCCCGTAGGGCATTGCGCGGTCGCGGGAGTGCGTACTACGTCCGGCACGGCAACGGCCGCGTCGCGCGCCCTGTCGAACCCGTGACCACTCCACGACCCCTCCCCGATGATCTCGCTGCGCAACATCGAGAAGTCCTATCCGCTCGCCGGCGGCCGCAGCTACGTGCTGCGCCAGATCACGCTCGACATCGCCAAGGGCGAGTTCGTGACCATCATGGGCCCCTCGGGCGCGGGCAAGAGCACGTTGCTCACATTGATGGGCATGCTCGACGCCGACTGGACCGGCGAGTACCACCTCGACGGCCATGCGGTGCACAAGCTCGACCACAAGAAGCGCGTCGCGCTGCACAAGCAGTATGTCGGATTCGTCTTCCAGCAGTATCACCTGCTCGACGACCTGACCGTCGCCGAGAACCTCGACATGCCGCTCTCATATCGCGACATCAAGAAGTCGGAGCGCGACGCGATCGTCGCCGACACGCTCGACCGCTTCGGCATCGTCGCGAAGAAGGATCTTTTCCCGAAGCAGCTCTCCGGCGGCCAGCAGCAACTCGTCGGCGTCGCGCGCGCGTTGATCCACAAGCCGCACCTCCTCCTGGCCGACGAACCGACGGGCAACCTGCACTCGGGCCAGGCGCGGGAGATCATGGAACTCTTCAAGCGCATCAACGAGGCGGGCACGACGATCGTGCAGGTGACGCACTCCGAGGAGAACGCTGCGTACGGCAACCGCGTGATCCGCCTGAAGGACGGGTGGCTGGAGCGGGAGGCGTGAGACCAGGGGACCCACTCAACGCCGAGCACGCCGAGCAACGCCGAGGACTCCGTTGGAATGTGACTGCGGACAAGCAGTTCAATCGGTGATCCGCTTCTTTTCAGTCCCTCGCCCTCCGTGGACTTTCTCGGCACCCTCGGCGACCTCGGCGGCTCGGCGTTCAACAGGTCCCCGCATCCCGCATCCCGCACTCGCCGGCCCAGCAGCTTGACGCGTAGATTGGACCAACCTCCCTGCCCAGCCAAGTGACCGCGATCGAGATTCCCACGCCCGACCCGCGCTCCCTCGACGACGCCTCGCGCGAGTTCGCCGAGGCAGTCTCGGGCAACTTCGCCGTCAAGCGCCTCATCGGTCGCGGCGGCATGGGCATGGTCTTCCTCGCCCGCGACCGGCGCCTCGACCGTCTCGTCGCGATCAAGACGCTCCCGCCGGCCCTCGCGAAGGACCCGGCCGTGCGTGAGCGCTTCCTGCGCGAGACCCGCACCGCCGGCCAGATGTCGCACCCCAACATCGTGCCGATCCACGGCGCCGACGAAGCGGGGGGCCACGCCTACTTCGTGATGTCGTTCGTCGAGGGTGACTCACTCGCCGCCGTCGTGCGCGCGCAGGGGCGCCTCGACCCGCGCACCGCCGCCCGCTATCTACGCGACGTCACCGCCGCGCTCGCGCACGCGCACGGCCGCGGCATCGTCCATCGCGACGTCAAGGCCGAGAACATCCTCATCGAGCGCGCGACCGACCGCGCGCTCGTGACCGACTTCGGCATCGCGCGCGTCGCCGAGGCGACGCCGCTGACCGTCACCGGCCAGGTTCTCGGCACGGTCTACTACGTCTCGCCCGAGCAGGTCTCGGGGACGACGATCGACGCGCGCAGCGACATCTACTCGCTCGGTGTCGTCGGCTTCCTCATGCTGACCGGGCGCTTCCCGTTCGACGCCGACGTCGCGTCGGCGGTGCTCGTCGCGCACGTCACGCGCTCGGCCCCGCCAATCACGTCGGTCAGCGGCGACGTCCCGGCCGCGCTCGCGACGATCATCGACCGCTGCCTCATGAAGGATCCGGCGCACCGCTTCGCGAATGCCGCCGACCTCCTCGCGGCGCTCGACCGCGCGATGGCCGACATGGATCGGCCCGGCGGCATCGCGCAGCGCGCGCCGCTGCTCTCGGACACCGAGGCGCACGAGGTCTGGTCGCGCGCCGCCGAGCTGCAGGCGAACACGGGGCTCGTCCCCCGGCCTGAACCGGTCGCGCGCCCCCGCGACCCGGAGAGGGACCGGTCGCGCGCACGGGGGTACGGTGTCAGCCACGTGCTCGAGGCCGCGAGCGAGGCCGGCATCGAGGGGCGGTACGTCGAGCACGCGCTCATCGAGCACGGCATCGGGCCTGACGGCCGGGCGATCGTCCCGCCGCCGGTTCCGCGCGACGAGAACGCGCCCAAGACACTCGTCTTCCCGCCCGAGACGCCGAAGCGGAAGTGGATCCCCCGCGCCTGGGTGCGGACCGCGCGCGAGGTCGTGTACTCGAGCGAGGTCGAGGGTGAGCTCGCTGGCCGCGACATCGAACGCCTCATCCATGTGCTGCGCGAGGAGACCGGCAGCATGGGGAACACGGTCGCGAGGTCGCGCGAGCTCGCATGGTTCAAGGGTGGCCTCGGCAAGCAGATCATCGTCTCGGTCGTGCCGCAGGAGGGACGCACCGAGATCCGCGTCTCGCATGGCGTCCGCCGGTACACGCTGGGCGCGAAGCTCGGCGCGTGGATCATCTCGGCGTTCCCGATCACGCCACTCGCCGCCGTCTTCTTCATGGAGACGATGTTCGTCGGGCCGGACGAGGACTTCGGCGTCATCATGGGCATCGGCGTCGGCCTCTTCAGCGCGATCAAGCTCGGCCGACTCGTCGCGCGGGGCGTCGCGAAGCGCATGGAGGCCCGCGTCAAGCGCCTCGGCGAACGCCTCGAGGAGAAGGTGCGGCACAGCATCCTCCTCCTGACGCGCCGCTGATGGCGACGTTCTACCTCACGCTGCTCGTCCTCGGTGGCGTGACGCTCCTGATCCAGCTCGTGCTCGGCCTCGCCGGCGCGGCGACGGAGAGCGACCTCGACCACGGCACGGACTCCGACGGGCTCGACCTCTTCACCGTGCGGGCGCTCGCCGCGGCCGGCGCGTCGTTCGGCGCGGTCGGGCTCGGCCTCATGCAGGTCGGCCTCGCCGGCTGGCTCACCCTGCCGTTCGCGGCGCTCACCGGCCTCGTCTCGGCCATCGGCGTCGCATGGCTCATGCGCTCCATGCAGCGCCTCGCCGTCGACAAGAGCTTCGACATCGGCACGACGATCGGCGCGACGGCGAAGGTCGCGCTCGGCATCCCTGGCGCACGCGAGGGCGAGGGGAAGATCCACCTCGTCGCGCATTCGCGGTTCATGGAACTGAACGCCGTCACCGCCGAGTCGTCGATCGCGGCCGGTGAGGACGTCTACGTCGTCGACACGCTCGCGTATGACACGGTCGTCGTGTCGCGCTCCCCACTCATCCCCGAGGTCCGCTGATGTCCGTCACCACCGCCTTCCTCCTCCAAGCCGGCATCCTTGAGGGGGTCAACGTCCTCGGGGTCGTCGTGCCGGCCGTCGCGGCGGTCGTGGTCAGCGGCCTCACCGTGCTGTTCGTCTCGCGGTACCGTCGCTGCCCGGCGAACAAGGTGCTCGTCATCTCCGGGCGCGTCGGCGGCGACGGGTCGGCCCGGTGCATCTCGGGCGGAGGCGCGTTCGTCTGGCCGGTGATCCAGGAGTACGCGTACCTGAGCCTCGAGCCGATCCAGATCGACATCCCGCTCAAGGACGCGCTCTCGCTCGAGAACATCCGCGTCGCGGTGCCGTCGGTGTTCACCGTCGCGATCGGCACCGAGGACGAGGTGCGGCAGAACGCCGCCGTGCGCCTGCTCGGTCTCGGCCATGACCAGATCAAGCGCCAGGCGCAGGACATCATCTTCGGCCAGTTGCGCCAGGTGATCGCGTCGATGCGCATCGAGGAGATCAACCGCGACCGCGAGGCGTTCCTCCACCGCATCCAGACGTCGCTCGAACCCGAGCTCAAGAAGATCGGTCTCGTGCTGATCAACGTGAACATCACCGACCTGAAGGACGACTCGGGCTACATCGAGGCGATCGGCAAGAAGGCGGCGGCGATGGCGGTGCAGCAAGCGCGCGGTGACGTCGCCGAGCAGGAGAAGATGGGCGAGGTGCGCGTCGCCGAGGCCGAGCGCGAGCGCATGGTGCAGGTCGCGAGCGCGGTGAAGTTCAAGGAGATCGGCATCCGCGAGGCCGACCGCGACAAGCTCGTGCGCATCGCCGAGGTCGAGAAGGAGCAGGAGGTCGGCGAGCAGACGGCGGCGCTCGAGCGGGAGGCGCTCGTCAAGCAGGCCCAGCGCGAGCAGGCGGTGCGCATCGCCGAGCTCGACCGCGACCAGCAAATCGGCGAGCAGCGCGCGGCGTTCGAGCGCGATGCGCAGGTGAAGGACGCCGAGCGCGCCCGGCGCATCGCGGTGGCGGAGGCGGAGCAGAAGGCGATCGAGGGCGAGGCCTCCTCGCAGGCGCTCGTCGCCTCCACGCGCGCGACGCTCGCGGTGCGCGAGGCCGAGGCGTACCAGCTCGCCGAGACGAAGAAGCGCGAGGCCGAGGCGGCGGTGCGCGAGGCGCAGGCCCGCGCCCTCGCCCGCGCCGCGCTCGCCGACGCCGAGCGCGTCGAGGCCGAGCAGCGCGCCGCCCTCGAGGCCGTCGCGAAGGCGACGAAGGCGAAGACGATCGTCGAGGCCGAGGCGGAGGCCGAGCGCGTGCGCATCAACGCCGAGGCCG
>CAYSAR010000137.1:0-6454 GCA_964428985.1 uncultured Gemmatimonadaceae bacterium
GATTCGTCCTCGTCGGGCCGCGCGACCGTCGCGATGCCGCCGCCGGGCGTGAACTCCGTCGGCGGCGCGCCCGCGTGCCCGCCGCGTGCCGCGTCGCGCCCGCCGTCATGTGCGCCGGCGCGCGGCGCCGACGACGCCTTCCCCTGCTCCATCGGCATCTCGAGAACGCGCAAGAGCTCCTCGATCGTCGTCTCGCCGTTCCGCACGTGCTGGACGCCCGATTCCCAGAGCGACCGCATGCCGCCTTGGCGCGCCGCCTCGTTGATGCGCTCGACGCTCTCGTTGCCGGCGATGCGCCGCTCCACCTCGTCGGTCGCGTAGAGCACCTCCTCGATCGCGAGCCGTCCGCGGTATCCCGTGTTCGCGCACTCGGCGCATCCGACCGCGCGATAGAGCGAACCCTGCTCGGGGAAGTACCGCTGCAGCCGCTCGGGCACTTGGCCGACGACGATCTCGCGGCAGTGCGTGCAGAGCCGGCGCATGAGGCGCTGCGCGACGACGCCCTTCAACGCGGCGGCGATCTTGTAGCTCTCGATGCCGATGTCGACAAGACGTGTCACCGAGCTCGCGGCGTCGTTCGTGTGCAGCGTCGAGAGCACGAGGTGGCCGGTGAGCGATGCCTGGATCGCGATGTTCGCCGTCTCGCGGTCGCGGATCTCGCCGACGAGGATCACGTCGGGGTCCTGACGCAGGATCGAGCGCAGCGCCGCCGGGAACGTGAGCCCCGCCTTCTCGTTCACCTGCACCTGCACGATGCCGGCGAGCCGGTACTCGACCGGATCCTCGACCGTCACGATGTTGACGCCGCGCCCCTGCACCGCGCGCAGCATCGAATAGAGCGTCGTCGTCTTCCCCGAGCCGGTGGGCCCCGTCACGAGCACGATGCCCTCGCGCGCCTGGAGCAGCTCCTTGATCCGCTCGAGCTCGTCCGGGAGGAGCCCGAGCGACTCGAGCGAGAGCACGGTCGAGCGCTGGTCGAGGATACGGATGACGACCTTCTCGCCCTGCGACGCCGGCAGCGTCGACACGCGCAGGTCGACGCGGTTGCCGCTCACCGCCACGCGCGCGCGACCGTCCTGCGGCCGCAAGCGGTCGGCGATGTCGAGCTGCGCCATGATCTTGATGCGCGAGACGAGCGGCACGCCGGCCGGCTTCGGCAGCACCATCTCCTGTCGCAGCACGCCGTCGATGCGATAGCGCACCGCGACGCCGCTCTCCTCCGGCTCGAGATGGATGTCCGACGCGCGCGACTGGATGCCGCGCGCGAGGATCGAGTCGACGAGCTGGATGACCGGGCGCTCGCCGGCCCGCGTCACGTTGATGTCGTCGCTCTCGTCCGCCGACTCCGTGATGTTCTCGACGTCGTACGTGCCCTGCACGTTCTCGAGGATCTTCTCGAAGATGTCCTCGGGCCGATAGATCTCGTCGATCCGGTCGGCGATGCGCGTCGGCGCGGCAATCGCCATGCGCACCGTGCGGCCGAGCGCGAACGCGAGCGTGCGCTCACAGTCGAGGTCGAGCGGGTTCGACGTCGCGATCTCGATCGTGGAATCGGAGATCGAGAGGGGGAGGATCGCATAGCGCCGCGCGAGCGTCTCCGGCACCAGCTCGCGCGCCTGCTGGCTCGCGCCCGAGAGGTCGGCGACCTTCATGCGGAAGCGCTGCGCCACGGCGTCGACGACCTGGTCGTCGGTGAGAAACCCGCGCCGCACGACGTCCGCCCAGAGGCTCTCGGGCGGCTGCGCCTTCAATGCCTCGAGTTGCTCCGGCGAGAGGAGCCCTTCGAGGGTCGCGAACAGCCATTCATCTCGTGCCGGCTTCACCGGGCTGCTCATCGACGGGGCGGCTCCAAGGTCGGAATCATCAATGGAAAGATACGACGTCAACGTGACGGCCAATCCGCGACCGCCGGCCGGACAGCGACTAGAGAACCGGCCAGAGGTCCCGCGTCAGGTCGAGCGAGAACAACCAGTCCGAGCCCCGAACCGTCCGTGCGACGTCGACACGGAGCAGGTCGAAGAACCCGATGATCCCGAGCCCGACTGACGGTCGGACTCCGATGTCATCGTCGACCCAGGCGCCATGCACGTACGGGGCGAGCGTGAGCGACGAAGGCACGCGCCCGAATCGCCCTAAGCTCAAATCAACGAACGGGATACGCTGCTGTAACTCGATTCGCTGACTAACCCCTGCACGACCGGTCAGCGAGTGGAATCGATACCCCGGACCCGTCACCGGACCGCCGAGGAAGATGGCGTCCTGTAGCGGTATCCCCGACACATCACCGATGAGCCCAGCGCCGACAGTCCGGACCTCCAGCGCTGCGGTGCCGACTGGCCACCGGGCTCCTGCATCGATTGACGCGCGAAGGTAGTCATGGGTCTCCGAAGCCGCTGCCAACCGCGCACGCGTGCCAGCGAGGCGACCGGTCAGTCGCCAGTCGCGCCCGTCGTCGGTCGGGTCGCGCGCGATGGACCAACCGAGCGTCGCGCGCCACGAGGACGCTCGCGCGGCCGGGAGCAGGGGCTCGTACCGACCGCTGCTCGGCCGTGCCTCCAGCATGAGCGGTCGGTCGTTCCGACGTTCGATGCCGAACTCGACACCGTGCCGTCCGAGCCGTGCCTGCGCGCGCGCGAACAGGCCGACCGCCCCGATCGGGTCGGTGCGGTCCGTGCCGAACTCCTGCGCCGCGATCGACGCAACGAGACCGCTCGCTTCGGGGACGTCGCCCACCTGGATGAGGTCGTCGTAGCCGCCGACGGCGAGGCTCCAGCCACCGGGCGCGCGCCACTCGAGTTCGCCGAAGCCCTTCGCGCGCGAATCGGCGGTGCCATAGCGCCCACGTGCGGCGAGCGAGAAGCCGCGCCCGAGCCGCTGGCGGATGCCGCCGCCGAGCGCGAGTCCTTCGGCGCGGTTCACGCGCGCGAGGTCGGAGATCGATCGTGCGCTGGGCGAGGTCGTGCGCGCGCGCGCGAGCGACGCCGCCCGCACGAGCTCGCGGGCCTCTTCGCGCACGCGGCGCACCTCGGCGTCATCGAGCGCGCGTACGTCCTCCGGCAGGTTCTCGAGGATCGCCCCGTCGAACGGGAACGCTTGCTGCTGTGCGCGCGGCGCGTGCACGATCTCCGGGCCGGTGAACGTCGCCGGGGGCAGGCCGAGATTCGCCTCGATGCAGCAGATCTCCCAACGGCCGCGGATGATGCCGCGTGCGGGAAAGTCCATCCAGCTCGCCGTGCGGCGGATCTCGATCTCTTGTCGCCGCGGCAACCAGTACCGCCCCTCGACGAGCCCGTTCTCCAGGATCACCGAGACGTCCTCGAGCTCGGGATCGCGCAGCGCGGCGCGAGGGAACGACAGCGACATGCGCACGACGCCCGCCGACTCGCGGTCGAGATAGACGGCGCCGACCGCCGCCGCGGTGCGGTCGTCCTTCGGCCGGACGCTCACCATCATCACGTCGATCGCGCTCGTCGACGTGCGGATCGCGAGCGAGTCGGTGATGCGGTAGTCGTACGTCGCGAGGCCCGCCTCGGAGAGCGGGTGCGGCACGTCGCGCACTTCGTCGCCATCGCCGAGCCGGATGATGGCCGGGAAGTTCCCCTGCACCACCGCGAGATGGTCGCGATGGTAATTGATATCGGTCGGCAGCAGCAGCGTGTCGCGCCGGCCGATGACGCGTTGCTTGCTGCGGTCCGGCGCGCCCCAATAGACTTCGACCATCAGCTCGTCGGACTTGATGACCTTGGGCGGCAGCCGGAAGCCCTCGCCGAGCTGCGCGAGGAACGTGACATAGCCGTGGGCGCGGGCGGTGTAGTCGAGCAGCCCCGTGTCGGCGAGCTGGAGCGCCCGTCGGTCGATCGCGGCGCGCACGAGCGAGCGCGTGCGCTCGTCGTTCCATGGCGCCGGCTCCTGTGCAGGGAGCGCGCGCACCGCCGAGAGCGACGCGACCAGCAGCGGCACCAACAGGGGACGCATGGACGGAAGATCGTGGAAGGCCGCGAGGGTCACAACGCCGATCCGTCGCGGATGGGCGCAATGAGCGGCGCGGCGGCACCCATGGCCGATGTGGGCTTCTCCGCGTTCGCGGCGCGCGCACGCGCGCTCGGGCCCGGCGGACTCGTGCCCTGCTGGCGTGATTGCCTCCTCGATACGGACACGCCCGTCTCGGCGTTCCACCGCCTGCGCGAGCCACCGTTCGCGTTCCTCCTCGAGTCGGCACCGGCCGGCGGCGAAACGTGGTCGCGCTACACGTTCCTCGGGACCGCGCCGCGCTCGGCCTGGCGGCTCATCGACGACACCGTCGACACGTGGACGGCCGAGCGTGGTTGGCATGATGCCCGCCGCGTCGAGGATCCTTTCGCTGACCTACAGCGGACGCTTCGACGGCACGTGCCGGCCGACGTGCCGGAGCTCGGTGCGTTCTGGGGTGGCGCCGTCGGTTACTTCTCCTACGACACGGTGCGGCACCTCGAGCGCACGAAGCTGACGTCGCCCCCGCCGCGCGCCGCCGACGCGACCATCGTGCCCGACGCGCTCGTGCTGCTCACCGGCACGGTCGTCATCATCGACAACCTGCGCGCGCAGGCGCGCGTCGTCGCGAGCGTCGTCGTGCCGGACGCGCTCGAAGACGTCGCGCTGCGCGCCGCATTCGACGCCGCGCAGCGCGAGATCGACGCGACGGTCGCGCGGCTCCGCGGCGGACCGTCGCTGCCGCCGCTCGATCTGGATCCGTCGGCGCCGGCGGCGACCGGCACGTCGAACTACGACCGCGCCCGCTTCCTCGAGCACGTCGATCGCATCAAGGAGCACATCGTGGCCGGCGACGTGTTCCAGGCGCTGCTCGCGCGGCGCATCCGCGTGCCGCGCGACTTCGACGGCACGGCGCTCTACCGCGCGATCCGCGTGCTCAACCCGTCGCCGTACATGTTCCACCTCGTGCTTGACGGCCTCGAGCTCGTCGGCAGCTCGCCGGAGCTGCTCGTGCGCGTCGCCGACGGGCGGGTCGTCGTGCGGCCGATCGCCGGCACGCGTCCGCGTGGCGCGACGCCGGAGGAGGACGCGTCGCTCGCGGCCGATCTCCTCGCCGACGAGAAGGAGCGCGCCGAGCATGTCATGCTCGTCGACCTCGGGCGCAACGACGTCGGTCGCGTCGCGCGCTACGGGAGCGTCGAGGTCACCGACCTCATGACGGTCGAGCGGTATTCCCACGTCCACCACATCGTGAGCCAGGTCGAGGGCACGCTGCGCGACGGACTCTCGGCGCTCGACACGTTCAAGGCGGTCTTCCCCGCCGGCACGATGACCGGCGCGCCGAAGGTGCGCGCGATGGAGATCATCGACGCGCTCGAACCCGAGCGCCGCGGACCGTACGCCGGCGCCGTCGGCCACATCGGCTGGGGCGACCGCCGCATGGACCTCGCGATCACGATCCGCACCTGCGTCCTCGCCGAGGACGAGGCCTGGGTGCAGGCCGGCGCCGGGATCGTCGCCGACTCGGTGCCGGAGAAGGAGTGGGAGGAGACGGAGAACAAGGCGAGGGCGATGCTCACGGCGATCGGTCGCCTGCAGAGGTGAGATGGGAGATGGGAGAGGTGCGAAAACCGGCCGAACGGCCGGTCCCTCACCTCTCACATCCCACCTCCTCACACCGTATTTTCCCAGCCAATGTCCTTCCGGCTCATCGGCATCGACAACGCCTTCAGCTTCGAGCTCCGCGGCACCGCGGCGTTGAGTGTGGGTCGCGCGGTGACGAACGACTTCCCCGTCGTCGATCCCACGATCTCACGCAAGCACGCCGATCTGCGGCTCGTGCCCGGCGGCGTCGAGGTCACCGACGCCGGCTCGAGCAACGGGACGTTCGTGAATGGCGTCGCGATCCAGCAGTCGGTCGTCGTCGCCGGGGACCAACTCACGTTCGGGAAGGTCGCGTTCCGCGTCGAGACGACGGCGACACCCGCCGAGTCGCCGGTGACGCCGGTGCCGGGTGCGGTCGCGGCATCGGCGCCGACGCCGGTGACGCCGGTCGGCGCGCCGATGACCCCGGCGGAGCAGGGCGCGCCGGCCACGCCACCCGCATCCGCGCCGGGCGCGTCGCGCGCCGGCGGCACGATCGTCCGGCGTATCCCGAAGACGGGGGAGGTCGGCGCACTCGGCGACTCGCCGAGCGTCAACTCGCGCCTCGCCGGCGCGTCGGATCCGGCCGAGAAGGACCGTCGCCGCCTCGCGATCCTGCTCGAGGTCTCGAAGGGCCTCACGCGCGCGACCGACGTGCACGCGTTGCTCGTGAAGATCGCCGAATACGCGTTCCAGACGCTCGAGGCCGACCGTTGCGCGATCCTCCTGATGGACGACACCGGCACGCTTCAGCCGAAGATCTCGCGCGACCGGCGCGGCACCGAGGCGTCGAACGAGATCCCCCAGTCGATCGCGCTCACGGCCGTCAACGACAAGGTCG
>CAYSAR010000138.1:0-6445 GCA_964428985.1 uncultured Gemmatimonadaceae bacterium
GCGGCAGCAGCAGGCGCTGGACGACGTCGCGATCGTGCTCTTCACGTCCTCGACGCAGCCGTCGGACCTGGCGTTCGCGAGCGAGCACGGGGCCGAAGGGCTGTTCGTGAAGCCGGCGGATGCGCGGAACCTGATGCCGGTCGTCGAATCGATCCTGGTCTCGGTGCCGCGACGCGTGAGAGGGGAGCGGCTCGCGTTCGCCGAGAACCGGCTTGCGCGGCGGAGTTAAGCGAGGCGCTTGCAGAGCACCACGAGCCAGCCGAATCCCACGACGACGCTCAGCCAGATCCCCGCGACGCCGCCCGCTCCAGGCACGAACGCCGGCCCGAAGAACCCGACGATGACGATGATACCCGCGATGAGCGCGAAGCGCGCGAGGCCGGCGTCGTGGCGCTTGGCGAGCGCGCGCGACGAGAGGATCGCGCTGACGCCGAGCGAGATGAAGCCGAGCGTACCGGCGACGAAGTGGAGCAACCCCATCGTCGAGATCGTCGTCGGCATGCCGAGTGGCGTACCTGGCGGGAAGCCGTCCATCGGGTCGGCGCGGAAGATGGCCGCCAGCACCATGCTCACGCCGAACGCGCCGAGGAACCAAGCCGTCGCGCGCGACTGCGCGCGGAGCACGCGGTGGATGCCGACCGCCGCCGCGACGACCATGAGCCCGCAGACGACGAAGTTCAGCGTCTGCACCCAGCCGCCCGGTCCGTTCGCGAGGATGCTCAGCGCGTGGCGCTGGAAGGAGAACCCTTCGCGCAGCAGGCCTTGGGCGATGCCGACGAGGAGATAGAGTGGACCGACGATGACGCCGGCTCGGAGGAGGGTGCGGGTGTCCATGGGCATCGTGGAAGGTGGCGCCGAGAACGTATACTATTACACCCATGAGTGCAACATCTCGTCCGCGCCGCGTCCCGCGCCGCACACCCCAACGCCCCCGCGACGCCGACCCGCGCGTCGTCCGCACCGTCGCCGCCGCGCTCGACGCCGCCCGCGCCTGCTTCCTCGAGAAGGGCTACGCGCGCACGACGATGGACGAGATCGCCGTCGCCGCGGGCCTCACGAAGCGCACGCTCTACAACAACTTCGCCGACAAGGAAGTGCTCTTCCGGCGGATCGTGAGCGACGCCGTCGCGTACGCCGAACGGTTCGCGCGCGGCCTCGCCGACGAGTTCGCGCGCCGCCCCTCTCCCGCCGAGGCGCGTGCATTCCTCCACGCGCTCGGCCAGCGCCTCGCGCTCGGCGTCGTGCGCCCCGAGATCGTGACGCTCAGGCGCCTGTTGATCGGCGAGGCGCGCGAGTTCCCCGACCTCTCGCGCGACTACTACGAGCGCGCGCCTGGCGCGGTGATCGCCGCAGTCGCCGCGGGATTCAGGACGTGGATCCGCGCCGGCGCGCTCCGCCGAGGCGATGCGCGCATGATGGCCGCGCAGTTCGCGTATCTCGTGATCGGCGGCGCGCTCGACCGCGCGACGCTGTGCAACGAGGTGCCGAGCGCGGCGCGGCTACGGGCGCAGGCGAAGGCCGGGGTCGAGACGTTCCTCGCCGCTCACACTGTCGTGTAACCGCCGTCCACCATGTAGTAGCCCCCCGTGATGAACGACGCCTCGTCCGACAGCAGGAACGCGACGAGCGGCGCGACCTCCTCGGCTCGACCGAGTCGTCCGAGCGGGTGCTTCGTGATGAGCAGGTCGCGATGCTGTTGCGGCAGCTTCGCGAGGAGCGGCGTGTCGATGTAACCAGGCCCGACGCAGTTGATGCGCAGGCCCTTCGGCCCGTACTCCGCCGCCGCGTTGCGCGTGAGGCCGACGACGCCATGCTTCGCGGCGGTGTAGGCGGCGTTGCCGATCGCGGCGACCATGCCGTGGATCGACGCCATGTTCACGATCGCGCACTTGTCGGCGCCCGCCGCGAGCATCGCCGGGATCTGGTAGCGCATGCCGTAGAGGACGCCGTTCAGGTTGATCGCGATGACGCGTTGCCAGTCGGCGATGTCGAGCTCGCCCGCCGGCGCCGACTTGCCGCCGATGCCGGCGTTGTTCACCGCGAAGTGCAGCGCGCCGAACTTGTCGACGGCGTGCTTGACGGCGGCCTCGTTCTCCTCGGGCTTCGCCGTGTCTTGGCGGAAGGCCGACGCCTTGCCGCCGGCCTTCGTAATCTCCTTCGCGACGCGCTCCGCCGACTCGAGCTTGATGTCGGTGAGGACGACGTTCGCGCCACGCGCGGCCAGGAGCTTCGCGATCGCTTCGCCGAGTCCGGAGCCTGCGCCGGTGATGAGGGCGGTCCTGCCGGTGAATGCAGCCATGTGGGCTCCGCGGGTTGAGAGATGTGTGGCAACCTAGACGAACGGTCGAGACGTCGCGCCAGTTCGGCCGACTTGGGCGCCGCCAATCCGGCATTCATAGGACTCGGCCCCCTCGAAGACATATAGGAGTAGGGGGCTCGATGATCCTGACAGGAGAATGCGCCAGCGAGGCATTCACCCTTTTCGACCCCCTCAACTGATATAGGAGTAGGGGGGGGGTCGATCATGGTGAATCAGGTTGACGGTTCGGTCAGGAGTGTCGCAAGTGTCGCAGTTGACGCGGCGAGTGTCGCATTTGGGCTCGCGAGCGCTGCGGCCGACCCGGCGAGTGTAGCGCGCGGTCAAGCTCTTGCTGCGTTTGGCGTTGCGACCGTTTCGAGCGGACCCCTGACTCCTGCGGCTGGTGTCGCAACTGTCGCATTTGGGCCGGCGACCGTCGAATGCGACACTCGTGACCTAGCCAGCGAGCTAGCGACCGAGCGGCGCGGCGCCGGGACTGCGGCGGCTGGCACCCAGGGTGTTGGGGCTGGTCCCCTGACTGTTGCGGCCGGCACGTCGAGAGTTGCGGACGCCGAGCGCCGATTCGTGTCTGGTCACCCGATCCGCGCGAGCTTCGGAGCGCGACTTCGGGCTGGCGCCCAGACGCGTGCGGGCGGCACGGCTCATCTCGCGCGCGGCCTCTCGACTTGTGCGCCCGGCGCCGGTTCACGCGCAGCCGGTCACGCAATCCTTGCGCGCGGTCCCGCTCCGTTCCGGACCGGCCCCGCGACACTCGCGCGGTGCGAATCGCGCTTCGCGCACGAACGAACGCCTTGAGCCTGCCCGCCCGCGAAGGACGCGCGCGGGCGGGCTCCCCGGGGGGGGATATCGCGTCCACTCACATCAAGTGGAGGAGAGTCGCATGAAGCGCAGACACCAGCGGGTCTTTGAAGCTTTCATACGGGCGCGGTCGTTCCTCGACGAGCACCCGTCACTCAACGATGCGGCGTTCGCGAACGCGCGCGCCATGCTCGATGAGGCGATGCGCCAGTTCGAGGAGTGCGCCGGCGAGCAGCTACTCGGCTTCGCCCAGCGCCGCGCCGCCGTCCAGCGCGTGCGCGACCAGATGGAGCGATTGGTCGATCACTACATCCGTCCGATCGCGACGATCGCGCGCGCGCACGTCGAACCCGGCGACGACGCCGGCCTGCCGGTCGCCCTGCGCATGCCGCGCCTTCCGCTCGCGCCGACGCGGCTCATCGCCGTGTGCGACGGGATGATCGCGACGGCGCGGAAGTACGAAGCGATCCTGGCCGCGGAAGGCATCCCCGCCGGCTTCCTCGACGAGTTCGCCGCGGCGTGCGAGACGCTCGTGCGGTTGCGGGAGGAGCGGGCGCGCAGCGGGGACAAGCACATCAAGGCGCGGGGCGGGATGCGGGCCGCGCTGGTGCGGGGGCGGCTGGCGATGGATCGGCTGGATGCGCTGGTGCGGGCGAGGATGCGGGGGGACGAGGCGATGCTGGCGGTTTGGCGAGGGGGGAAGCGGGTGTATCGGGTGGGGGTGAGGAGCGTGCCGAAGGTGATGGAGGACGGGATCGGCGTCGCGGCGTGAGTGAGCGTCGGGTCTCGAGCGAGCGCGGCGGTCCGCAGCGGTGCTGCGGGCCGCCGACTCGCGCTCGCTACGGCCGACTGGCCTAGGTCGATCGCCTCGGCTCAGACCTAACGATTGACCAGTCCATGGCGCCGAGCGAAGATGTGACCATGGCGCTTGGCATCTCTCGCGGGGCGACTCTCTATCTAGATGACTTCGACCCCACGACCGCGACACGCGACGAGATCCTCGCCCGCGCAGGCAAGCTGCGGGGGCTCCGCCTCCGGGAGGTCCCTGGGTTCCGTGCCCGCGAGCGCGCCGCGGGGGACAAGGGAAGTGTCGGACAGTATATCGAGCGCTACTTCAACATCCGTCAGAACTCGGACTCGCAGCCGGACTTCTCTGGCGCTGGCATCGAGCTCAAGGTCGTCCCGCTGAAGCTCGCTGGGACGCGTCCGAAGGCGTTCCGCTCGAAAGAGCGGACGTCGGTATCGATGATCAACTACGGAAAGCTCCTCGACGAGACGTGGGCCACGGCGACGATCCGCTCGAAGTGCTCGTCGATCCTCTTCGTGTTCTACCATCATCTTCCCGATGGGGACGTGCCGGAGTTCCCCATCATGGACGTCGCGGAGTGGTCGCCGGACGCGCAGCTGCTCGCACAGTTCTCGCGGGATTGGGCTGCGGTACACGCGAAGGTGTCGGACGGACGCGCGCACGAGATCTCGGAGAGCGACGGCAAGGTCCTCGGCGCCGCGACGAAAGGCGCGGCAGGCGCTCGCGTCAGCCAGCCTCGTTCGCCGATCAAGGCGCGGCCTCGGTGCTGGGCGCTCAAGCCGGCGCTGACGACGTCGTTCTATGCGGACCTCACGAGCAGGCGCGCGAAGGTCTCCGTCGCGGATCATCTCGGGCTCTCGGCGGCCAGCGATTTCGAGCGCGAGACTCTACGCCGCCTCCACGAGTATGCGGGCATCGAGCTCGGCGAGCTTTCCTCGCGCCTCGGCGTCCCGCTCAGTGCGGGCAAGGCGAACGCGGCGGTGCTCGTGCGTCGGCTGCTCGGGCTGGTGGACGATCGTGCCCGGCTGAAGGAGTTCGAGCAGGAAGGCATCCTCGTGAAGACGGTACCGATCAGCGAGGACGGGAAGCGAGCGTTCGAGTCGATGTCGTTCCCGAACTTCCGACACATGGAAGTCATCAAGGAGACGTGGGAGGACTCGGACCTTCACTCCTATCTTCAGCGGCTGCTCATCGTGCCGCTCGTGAGGCGCTACCGAGAGGAGCCGCGGAGCGAGAATCGCATCGGCAGGGCGTTCTTCTGGTCGCCAAGTGACGACGAAATCGACGAGATCAGCCGCGAGTGGCAGATGTACGTCGCGCTGATCGCTGCGAAGCGAGCGGACAAGCTCCCGACTGCGCGCGAGACGCACTACATCCACGTTCGACCAAAGGGTCGCGACAGCTCGGATACCGAGCCAGCCCCGGGATTCGCGGCGATGATGAAGCGATGCTTCTGGCTCAACGCGCGCTACGTCGAGCGCATCGTTACCGAGGCACTGCCGAGCGGAGTGCTCGACTGAGCGGAGGTGGGACGCGAGGCGGGTGCGAATCGGTCCAGCACCTCCGGACGCTCGGTGAGGACGCGCCCGGATTGCGCGAGGTCATCTGCGCGGCAACCTCGGCTTCGCCTTGGACTTCATCGCTGTTGCACGCGAAGACTTCGCACGGCGCAGTACCATGCCCTCTTCCTTCGCGATCACGCGTGCGATGCGTTCAACGATGCCGACGACGAGCGCGTTGCCCATACAGAACGCGCGCTGGACGTCGCTCATGCCGGTGTCGGTCCAATCATCGGGAAAGCCATTGAGACGCTCGAGCTCGATGGGGACGAGTCGGCGGAAGCGGCCATCGGATGTCTCCACGATGTGCTTCGACCGCGACGGTCCCGAACCGCCCTCGGACGTGAGGATCGTCCGTGACGGACGGTCGATCGGGTCGGGGAATGGCAGCGCGCCTTCCGTATAGTAGTAGACGCCTCCGCCGCGGTGCGTACGCGCCTCGTGCTTCGCACCCTTCTGATACTTCCATCGCGGGAGCGAGGCGGAATCGACGAAGAACTCGCGCGGCACCTGGTGTTCCTCGACGAGGATGTCGTCGAGCGTCCGACGCTTCTTCGTCCAATGCGGCTTCGTGCCGTACGTCCACACGCTGCGGCCGCTGACGAAACCGGAGTTCAGGAAGTCCGAGCGGACGACGCCACTTCCGAACTCGCGCGTGATGACGGAGAGATCCCCGTTCAGCGTGAAGTGGGGGCCTGTGAACGACTCATGGACGTCAGGACCGACGACCGCGAACGCCCGCGCGAGGATGCCGTCCTCGAAGACTTGTGCCGTGCCTTCGAGCGTGGGCTCATCGCGCTCACGCGCGACGATGAAGACACGGCGGCGACGCTGCGGGAAACCGTAGTCGGCCGCATTGATCACGCGCCACTCGACGTCGTAGCCGAGGTCATCGAGGCTCGCGAGCATGATTGCGAAGTCACGCCCGCGCTGAGACGCCGGCGACCTCAGCAGGCGATC
>CAYSAR010000139.1:0-6440 GCA_964428985.1 uncultured Gemmatimonadaceae bacterium
GTGTCGAGTGGGGCCTTCACCGTGCGGTCGGTGCGGGGGGAGGAACGTGTCCTCTAGCGCGCGCACGCGCATCGTGCTCATCGTCGACGACAACGCGCTCCTCGAGACCGTGCTGCGCGAGATGATCGCCGGCATCGAGGGCTTCCGGGTTTCCGCCGTCGCGTCGAGCGGGGAGGAGGCGCTGCAGCTCGTGCATCGCCTCGATCCCGACATCGTGACGATGGACATCGAGATGCCGGGGATCGATGGCCTCGATGCGCTGGGTTACATCATGAGCGAGGCGCCGCGTCCGGTCGTCATGGTGAGCGGCGCGACGACGCGCGGCTCGGTCGACCTCACGCTGCGCGCGCTCGAGCTCGGCGCGCTCGACTTCGTGCGCAAGCCGGAGGACAATACGCCGGCGGGGTGGGCGCGCGTGCGGCATCGCTTGGAGGAGGCGCTGCGCGCGGCGGCCGTCATGAACGTCGGCAGCGTACCGCTGCTCGCGCGGCCGCGCATCCCGACGCCGGCGCCGCTCGTCGCGCCGCGGGCCGCGCGCGCCGTCATCGCGATCGCCGCGTCGACGGGCGGGCCGCGCGCGCTCGCCGAGGTCGTGCCGGCGCTCGGCGTGCTCGACGGGACGGCGGTGCTCATCGTCCAGCACATGCCGCCTGGATTCACCGCCGGCCTCGCGCGGCGCCTCGACCAACTCTCGCCGCTGCGGGTCAGCGAGGCGCGCGACGGCGACGTCGTCGCCGAGGGACGCGCCTACATCGCGCCGGGCGGCCGCCACATGCGCGTCACGCCGCCATCGCCCGCCAACGGCCCGAGTCTCGCGCTCTCGAGCGAGGCACCCGTGCACGGCGTGCGACCGGCGGCGGACCCGCTCTTCGCCTCGGTCGCGGCCGCGTACGGCGCCCGGGCCGTCGGCGTCGTGCTCACCGGCATGGGGCGCGACGGTTCGGCCGGACTGAAGGCGATCCGCGCGGCGGGTGGCGGCGCGGTCGTCCAGGACCGCGCGACGTCGATCATCTACGGCATGCCGCAGCAGGCGATGCTCGAGGCGGGAGCGGACCAGGAAGCGTCGCTGCGCGACATCGCGCCGGCGGTGCGTGGACTGCTCCACGCGCGCCACGCGGGGGCGCGATGAACGACGTGCAGCGCGTCCTGATCGCGCGCGCGGGGGCGGAGCACTTCGCGTTCCCGCTCGCCGACGTCCTCGAGGCGCTCGATGGAGCCGAGGTCGCGCCGTTGCCGTTGCTGCCGCACGGCGTGCTCGGGCAGTGCACGCATCGCGGGGCGCTGCTGTCGGTGCTCGATCCCGGCACGGTGCTCGGCGCCGCGCTCGATGGCGTGCGCGAGGGTGTCGTCGGCACCGTGCTCGTCATGGCGGACGAGGAGCCGTTCGCGCTCGCGATGGATGATGTCGCCGACATGGTCGCCGTCGAACCGGTCGCCCGGCGACCGGTGCCGCCGGGCGCGGACCGCGGGGGCATGATCGCCGCGCTCTTCGCGCACGAACGTCTGCTCGTCGGCCTCGTCGACGCGCGCGCGCTGCGCGCCGTGGCCGCTTCCGTACTCAGCCCAGGGACGCGATGACCCAGCTCGTGACCTTCCAGGCCGCCGACGAACTGTTCGCGGTGGACATCTTCGCGGTCGAACGCGTGCTCCGGCACGAGGCGCCGCGCCTGTTGCCGAACGCGGCCCCGTGGCTGCGCGGCGTCATCGACCACGGCGGCCGCACGTTGCCGGTCGTGGACCTGCGGGAACGCCTCGGCTTGCCGACGGCCGAAGCGACGGAGCGCTCACGGATCCTCGTGATCACCGCGGGCGAGGCGCTCATCGGCATGACCGTCGACGCGGTGCATGAGGTGCTCGCGCTCCCTGACGGGGCGCTCGAGGACCCGCCGGCGATCTATCGCGGGCTTGCGCGGGAGTACCTGCGCGGCGTGGCGCGCCATGGCGGGCGGATCTTCGTCGTGCTCGAGGCGGCGCGCTTGCTGAGCAGTGCGGAACGGATCGAGATGGAGCGGGCATTGGGTACGGAGAGGCAGCATGGCTGAGGACGCGGTGGGCACCTGGCGCGCACGCTACGACGACATCGACCGGCAGCTCGATGCCGGCCCCGAGGGCGAGGACCGCGCGCGCCTCAAGCGCGAGATCGTCACGCTCTTCAAGGCGCTCGAGGCCGAGATCGCCGACCTCACCGCGCTCAAGGACGAGGTGAAGGTCCTCGTCGACAAGTGGAAGCAGCTCGGCGCCGTCGCGGCCGGCAGCGCCGCGCCGGAGTTCGCCGCCGAGCGTCCCGTCGTCCACGCCGACCACATCGGCGCCTCGACGTTCATCGAGAAGGGATGGAGCCGACTCTCCCTCGGCGACCATGAGGGAGCGGAGCAGGCGCTGCTCAAGGCGATCGAGCTCTCGCCCGGGGAGACGCAGGCGCAGGCGCTGCTCGGCTGGGCGCAGATGCTCCAGGAGAAGTACGACGACGCGCTCATGAGCTTCCAGAAGGTGCTCATGAAGGAGCCCGCGAACTCCCTCGCGCGCATCAACGTCGGGTACATCTGCCTCAAGAAGAAGATCTTCGGCGAGGCGATCGAGCACCTGTCGAAGGCGATCCGCCTCGACAACGACCGCAAGGCGGTGCTCTACGCGCACTTCTATCTCGGGCTCGTCTACCTCGAGCGCGAGATGTACGAGGATGCGCAGACGTTCTTCCGCAAGACGCTCGCGCTCGGGCCGAACCTCATCGAGGCGTACTACGAGCTCGGCCGCGCGCACTGGTTCAACGAGGAGCGCGATGCGGCGCGGCAGGCGTGGCAGCAGGGCTTCGCGACGAACAAGTTCAATCCGTGGGGCAAGCGCTGCGCCGAGATGCTGCAGGTGGTCGAGTCGGGAGGAGAACCGCCGCGGGACGTGTGAGCATGCGGGACCTGGCGCGCGCCGCTCGTCGTGCACTGCTCGCCGCGGCGACCGCGCTCGCGTTCACGCTCGCGACCGCGTCGAGCGCGGCGGCGCAGGGACCCGACGCGCCGCCGGCCGGCGCGGTGCGGCACGAGGCCGGTCGCTTCACGATCTTCGCGCTGCCGAGCGAGGAGCGGCTCGCGCGCGCGCTGCTCGCGGAAGCGCAGTCCCGTGACACCTTCCCAGGGCTGCCGCGCCTGCGCGCGCCGGTCACGATCACGCTCGCCGCGAGCGAGCGCATGTTCCGCGAGCTCATCGGTGCGGGCGCGCCGGAGTGGGGTGCGGCGATCGCGTTCCCGGCATCGCAGCGCATCGTCATGCAGGGGCGCGACGCCGGCGCCGACGCGGGCGATCCTCGCGTCACGTTGCGGCACGAACTCGCGCACCTCGCGCTGTACGAAGTGCTCGGCCCGACCGTCCCGCACTGGTTCGACGAAGGCTATGCCTCGTTCGCGGCGGGGGAATGGGGCCGCGAGGAGATCATCGCGACGAGCCTGGGCCTGGTCTGGCGCGGGCTCCCGTCGCTGGATCGGCTCGACGAGGGCTTCACGCAGGGTTCGGAGGTGGCGCAACGCTCGTACGCGCTCGCGCATCGCGCCGTCGCCGAGCTCGCCTCACTCAATCCTGACCGAGGCCTGACGTTGCTCTTCCGGCATTGGCGGGACGTCGGTTCGTTCGAGGCCGCGCTGCGGCTCGCGTACGGCATCTCGAGTGCCGACTTCGAGCGCCATTGGCACTCGCGGGTGCGTCGGCAGTACGGCGTGCTCGCGCTCGTCGCTGACCTCTCGGTGCTCTCGGTGGTGCTGCTCGCGCTGCTCGGCCCGCTCTGGTGGCAGCGGCGACAGCGACTGCGGCAGCGACTCGCGCGTATGCGCGAGGCGGACGCGGCCCAGGAGGCGCGCGAGCGGGAGAGCGCGCTCGCGGCGCTGCTCGGCGAGGGGGGCGGAACCCGGTCGGGCGGGTCCGGATTGGTGGGTCACGCGTCCCCACCGCCACCGGCGGACCAAAATGACGAACGCATTAAGGGTTCGTGAAGGCCGCCGTGCTCGATTGACACAACTTATAGTGCGGCCTAGACTCATCCCCCTATGAGTCGACCCGAGACGGTAGCTGGAAAGCTGACATCCCGACCGGCACTCTGGTGGGGGCTGGCCGGCGCCTCGCTGGTGCTCGGCTACGCGGATCTGTGGCGCGGGGGGATTACCATCGCGCCGATGTTGCTGGTACTGGGCTATTGCGTGCTGATCCCCATCGCGATCCTCAAGTAGGGCCGGGCGAATAGCTCAGTTGGTTAGAGCACCCGCCTTACACGCGGGCTGTCGGGGGTTCGAGTCCCTCTTCGCCCACTCGCGGCACCCGGCGGCTCGCGCTGCACCAGTGGAACATCAGGACCCGACGGCGCAGGCTTAGGGTATTAGAGTTCAACGACTTGTGAGGAGATGACAGTGAAGGCTCGGCATCACGCCCGCTCCATCGCCACCCTGACGGCGCTCATCGCCGCGTCGGGGGTCGTGACCGCCGAGGCGCAGCCTCGCCGGTCGCCACCGCGCCCCGACACTCCCCGCATGGTCGTGCAGGTGTTCGGGTCGGCTGACAAGGAGGCCGGTCCGGAGGCGTCCGACGAACTGCGCGAGCGGCTGATCTCGGCGTTCCCGTCGCGCGTCCTCTGGGTCTTCGACAAGCAGGAGGTCGTCGGGTTCCTCGAGGCGTCGGGATTCCCGCCGAACGAGCAGCTCACGAAGACCGACGAGGCGACGCTTGCGCGTTTCCTCCGCGCCGACGAGTACGTGCGCGGTAACGTCGTCAAGACGCCCGAGAACACCTATAAGGTGACGGCGCAGCTCGTCCTCACGCGTGACGCCGGCCTTTCGCAGCCGCTGCCGGTGAGCGAGGATCGCCGGGCCGACCGCGCCGCGGCCGGCCTCGTGAACGCGATCAAGGACGCGCGCAAGCAGCTCGACAACGAGAAGCGCTGCCTCGACCTCGCCCGGGAGAACAAGCTCGATGAGGCGGTCGCCGCCGCCGACGCGGGCATCAAGGAGTACCCGAACGCGACGCTCGTCCGGTACTGCAAGATCAACGTGCTCGTGCGCCGCGAGGCGTCGCAGCAGGATCTGCTGACCGCGGCGAACGAGATCCTCGCGATCGACCCGAACAGCAAGATCGCGCTCGGCATCGCCGCCGACGCGCAGAAGGCGCTCGGCAACACCGACGCGTCGAACGAACTGCTCGTCCGCCTGCTCGCGACCGATCCGTCCAACACGTCGCTCGCGACGACCGTCGTCGAGGCGCTCGCGGCGAGCGGCAAGTTCGAGGTCGCGAAGGGGATCGTCGCGAGGGCGATCGAGGAGAACCCCGGCGACATCGGCCTGATCCGTCTCCAGTTCCTCATCTTGGCGGGCGCGCGCGAGTACAAGGACGCGATCCGCACCGGCGAGGAGATGGTGCAGATGGACACCTCGCTTGCCGACACGACGTTCTTCACGCGATTGGCGGCGCTGTACGTGGCCGATAGCCAACCGGCGAAGGCGGCCGAGGTCGCGGCGCGGGGCACGCAGAAGTTCCCGGACAACGCGCCACTCTGGACGCTCCAGGCCCAGACGTTGCGCTCGTCCGGCCAGCTCCAGCAGTCGATCGCGGCGTCGAAGCGCGCGCTCGAGATCGACCCGAACATCCGCAACGGCTGGACGCAGATCGCGGTCGCGTACAACGAGTTGAACCTGCCGGACAGCGCGCTCGTCGCGCTGCGCGCCGCGAAGGACGCGGGCGACGACCCCGGCACGGTCGGTGGCTATGCCTTGTCGATCGGCAACAAGCTCTATCAGGCGGCATCGGCCGATTCGAACAAGACGGTCGAGGCGTTCGAGCGCACCTTGCCGTTCCTCAACTTCGCCGACAGCACGCTGACCGACCCGCAACTGAAGGGCAACGCGAAGTTGCTGATCGGCGTCGCGAACTTCTATATGGCGAACGTCACCGCGCAGGGACTGGCCGCGTCCAAGAGCTGCGAGGACGCGCGGAAGGCGGAGACGTTCGCGACGAACGCGATGGTGAACGTGCAGGCCGGCGGACGCACGGCCCCCGAGAACGCCGCGGCGGTCATGAATGCGCTCAACAGCCAGACGTTCCCATACATCCAGCAGTCGCTGAAGGCCTACTGTAAGTGACGAAGCGCTGACCGACGAGCCGTCGGACTGGACGCCCGCCCTCGCACCGCGAGGGCGGGCGTTCTGCTTTCCAGGGGGCGCGAGTGCATCTTTCATGGCGTGACCGCCAACGCGCCCTCCGATCGGACCGCGACCACGTCGTACGACAGTGCGTGGCACGCGCCGGTGCTCGTCCGCGAGGTGTGCGAGGTGCTCGAGGGATGCGCCGCCGTGCTCGACGGCACGCTCGGTGGCGGCGGACATAGCGAGGCGCTGTTGGAGCGCGGGCATCGCGTCGTCGGTGTCGACCGTGATGCATCGGCACTCGCGATCGCACGCACGCGGCTCGCC
>CAYSAR010000140.1:0-6392 GCA_964428985.1 uncultured Gemmatimonadaceae bacterium
GGCGATCCCGGCCGCGAGACCCGCGACGGTGCCGACGATGAGGATCGCGAGCCACGTCGCGACGACGAGCGCCAGCCCGGCGGCCGCGGACGCGAGCAGGAAGCCGAGCGCGAGCAGCGCGAGGACGCCGCCGCCGGCCGCGATCGCCGCGCCCTGGCCCGCCGCCTTCCCGCGCACGCTCGCCTGGTTCGCGAGCTCGGCGACGGCGAGCCGCGCCTCGGCGCGCGCGAGCGCATTGACGTTCTGCACGATGTCGCCGACGACCTGCGTGACCGGTCGGTCGTCAACGCCGAGCCGCACGCGCCCGGCGGGGTCGGCCGCGCCGAGCGCGCCGTCCCCGTTCGTCGGGCGCACGGCGCCGCGGACGTGCGCCGGGACGCGCCGACTAGGACCGGAAGGCACGACCCACCAGCAACCCGACGGCGAGTGCGGCGACGAGCGACTTCCCCGGGTGCGCCCGCACGACGGTGCGCATGTCGTCGAGCATCTGCTCGGCGTCGTGCTCGCGCACGTAGCGCGCGGTCTCGTCGAGACGCGACCCGGCGTCGTGCGCGAAGTGGCTCAGGCTGTCGGCGCCCTTGTGAATCTTCCGCGCCGCGCCGTCGATCGCCGACGCCGCCGTGTCACGGGCGCCGCCGGTCGACGCGCCCATCATCGAGTCGATCTTCGTGCCGGCGTGTTCGATCGGCTGATTGGAGAGCATCGAGTCGTCGTTGATCATCATCGCTCCGGGGGGATGGGTAGAGAGGGTGCTAGCGCTTGACCTCGAACTGCCGCGTGCCCACGGGCGAGTCGTTGAGCCAGACGTCGACCGTGTAGGTGCCCACCGGCCAGCCCTGCTCCTGCACGAGGCGGAACTGCGTCACGGCGGTCGTCGTGCCGGCGTCGCGCGCGATGTTCTGCCCCGACGAGTCGATCACGGCGCCGTCCTGGAAGGTCCAACGCGCCGAGAGGCGCGAATCGTTCGCGGCGTTGTTCGTGACGACGGCGAGGAAGACGGTGTCGCGCGTGCCGAACGAGGACGACGCCTCGGTGACGCGCAGGTTCGCGCCGGCCTGCTTGCCGAGTTCGATCGTGGAGACGCGCGGGGCCGGCGGGGCGACGGTCACGCTCTCCTCATCGGCCTCCGCCTCCCGATTGTCGGGGCGGCCGCAGGCGACAAGAGTGAAGGCAGCGAGGACTAGGATCGTGAGGCGGGTGTTCATGGCGGTGGTCCGGTGAGTGTGGGGGCGACGTGGCGGATGCCACGACGTTCGCCGATGCGAGTCCCATGAGTGCAGGTTCGGTGCCATCTCGTCACGCCCGCGCCGCGTCGCGTCGCCCTCGCGATTCGCCTGTGGCGCCCCTGCACGCTGAACCGATTTGGTGCCGCCGACGGTTCCCGCTCGCATCCTCTCGGTGCTTGGACGCCCTACTTCCCCCGATGTGTGCGATCCCGCCGATCGGACACGAGGATCATCAACACCATGTACAACGCGATTGCGCCCGCGATCACGAAGCCCGCCGTTCCGAGCATCGGCCGGTCACGGTGGAGCATCCCGCTCGCGACGAGGATCCCCGCGAGCGCGAGCCCCGAGAACACCCGGTTCGCGACCTTCTGCACGCCCGCGAGCAACGCGTCCACCTGCGGCACGTCGATGCGCGCCTGGAACTCGTTGTTCGCGAGCTTGCTCGTGATCGTGTCGAGCCGGTGCGGGAGCACGCTCACGAGGTCCGCCGTCTGCGACATCACGCGATAGAGCTGCCGCGGATTGACCTGCCGGCGCGCGCGGTCCTCGGCCACGGTACGCATGTAGTCGCGCACCGTCTCGATCGGGTCGAACGTCGGGTCGAGCGTGCGCGTGACCGTGTCGAGGTGCACGAGCGCCTTCGCGAGCAGCGTCAGCTCGGCCGGGAGCCGGAGCCCCTTCGCGAACGAGACGGAGATCATCTCGTAGAGCACGCGACCCGTGCGCATCTCGCCCATGCTGAGGTTGTAGTTGCGCGAGACGATCGAGGCGACCTCGCGCCGATACGCGGTGCGGTCGAAGTCGGCGAGTGGCTCGCCGAGCTCCTCCAGCGCCTCGGCCACCTCGTCGCCCCGTTCGTCGGCGAGGCCGAGCAGGAGCCGCACGCAGAGATCGCGCATGACCGGCGAGAGTCGCGCCGTCATGCCGAAGTCGATGAGCCCGAGTCGCACTTGGACGTCATCGGGCAGCGGCGCCGCCGCCGCGACCGCCGCCGCTTCCTCGCGCGCGAGCGGGCTCTCGGCCATCGCGAGTTCCGCCGGCGCATAGTGCGCGGCGACCTCTGATGGGGACTCCGGGTTGTCGTGGTCCGGCAGCAGGATGAAGACGTTGCCGGGATGCGGGTCGGCGTGGAAGTGCCCTTCGATCGTGATCTGCTTCAGGTACGCGCGCGTCAGGTCCTCGGCCACGGGCCGGAAGGACATCTCCATGCGCGTGAGCGGCGAGACCGCGTCGATCTTGATGCCGCGGAGGCGCTCCGTCGTGAGGACGCGCTCGGTACTGTAGCCCTCGATCACGCGCGGCGAGAGGAGGCGCGGGAACTCGGCGAGCGAATGTCGGAAATGGGCGACGTTGCGGGCCTCGATGCGATAGTCGAGCTCGTCGGCGAGCGAACGCTCGAGTTGCTGGATCACGCCGATGAGGTCGACGCGCTTGCCGGCGCTCGAGTGTTGGTCGAGGAACTGCGCGAGCTCGCGGAAATAGGCAAGGTCGTTCGCGAGGCCTTCGCGGATGTCGGGGCGCTGGACCTTCACGACGACCTCGCGGCCGCCGCGGAGCACCGCCGCATGCGCCTGCCCCAGGCTCGCCGTCCCCAGCGGTTCGCGCTCGAACTCCACGAACAGCTTGCTCATGCGACCGCCGAGCTCCTCCTCGATGAGCGCGGCGATCTCTTCGTACGGGATCGGGTCGAGGTCGTCCTGGAGCTTCTCCAGGGCCTCGATGTACTCGGGCGGCAGAAGGTCGGGACGCGTCGAGAGTACCTGGCCAAGCTTGATGTACGCGGGACCGAGTTCGACGAGGCGGTCGCGGAACTTCTCGGCGAGCTCGACCGACGGCTTCGGGGCATCGCCGTCGCGATCCTTGTCCTCGACGGGGATGAGTCCCATCCCTTGGGCCTTCGCGAAGTCGCCGAGGCCGTACCGCGTGAAGAGCCCGACGGTCGCGGTGAGGCGGGGGAGGTGGCGGGGCGAGAGTATCATATAGAAGGGCGGTCCCCGCCGAGCTGTGCAGGTTGGATGCCATGGACCCGGCGATCCGACCGACGGGACCCGGGGTATCCACTCGGATGCGGCGCGGCGAGCACCCGGGCGAGGCGGCGGTCATCGTGGTGGGCGGAGGCCCCGCGGGCGCCTCGACGGCTTGGTCCTTGGCGCGCGCCGGTGTCGACGTACTGGTCGTCGACCGGGCTCGGTTCCCGCGCACGAAGGCGTGCGCCGAGTACCTGAGCCCGGCATCGTCGCGCATCCTGGCCGAGATGGGGGTGCTCGCGCAGCTCGAGCGCAGCGGTGCGGCGCAGCTCGCCGGCATGCGGATCCGGGCGACGAACGGCACGACGTTCGAAGGGAGCTTCGTGGCATCCCACGGCTACCGCGCGCTCCGCGATCGGGGTCTCTCGCTGCCGCGCTTCGTGCTCGACAAGGTCCTGCTCGATGCCGCGCGCAGTGCCGGCGCGCGCGTCGAAGAGGGGTTCCGCGTCACCGCGCTGAAGCGCGACGCGCGACGCCGCGTGGTCGGCATCGTCGGCAGGGAACAGGACGGCACGCCCCGGACCATCGCGGCGGTTGTCGTCGTGGGCGCCGATGGCCTGCACTCCATCGTCGGTCGCCGGCTCGGTCTCACTCGGCATGGCCGGCTCCCCCACCGGTACGCGTTCACCGCGCACTACCGTGACGTCGACGGCATCGACGCGCATGGCGAGATGCATGTCGAGCGCGACGGCTACGTCGGTTTCGCGGACATCGGCGGCGGACGCGTGAACGTCTCGCTCGTCGTGTCGGCCGACGATGCGTTCCGCGCGCGCGGCAACGCGGCCGCCTTCCAACGCCTCTGGCTCGACTCGCATCCACATCTCGCCACGCGGTTCGCGAAGGCGGTGCGCGTGTCACCGGTCCTCACGACCGGGCCATTCGCGTCGCGCGCACAGCGGACGTGGGCGCCGGGCGCGATCCTCGTCGGTGACGCCGCCGAGTTCTTCGATCCCTTCACCGGCGAAGGCATCTATACGGCGCTGCGGAGCGGCGAGATCGCCGCGCCGTTCGTCCTCGACGCGCTGCGCGCGCACGATGCGGGCGACATCCGCGCTGCGGATGTCGCCCTGCGACGCTATCATCGCACGCAGGCGCGCGAGTTCCGCGGCAAGCGCATCGTCGAGCGGCTCATCGGCCTGACGGTCGCCCATCCGCCGCTCATCGATCATGCGGCGGGCGTGCTGCGCCGGCGCCGCGAGATGGCCGACCTGTTGATTGGCGTGGCCGGCGACTTCGTACCACCGCGCGAGGTGCTGCATCCACGGTTCCTGCTCGCGCTCCTCGGGAGGAGCTGAGATGCCCGCGACGACGAGCATGTTCGACGCGATCGCCCCCCGTCGTCAGCGCGGCGTCGAGCTGCTCGACGACCCCGGTTCCGATGCCGCGCTCGCGACGCGTACGCTGCGCGACGTCGCGCTCGCGAACCAGCTCTTCGGCGGGACGTCCGCGGTGCTGGGGGCGATTCGCCCGCTGTTGCGCACGGCCGCGGCGGCGACGCGGCGCGCGAGGCTCACGCTGCTCGATGTCGGGACCGGCGCCGGCGACATTCCCGAGGACGCACGCTCACTCGCCGAGCGGTATGGCGTCCGCCTCTGCACGATCGGGCTGGAGCGCACGACCCCGGTGGCGCAGGCCGCCTGGCCACGCGCCGGCGTCGCGATCGTCGGCGATGCGCGTGCGATCCCGCTCGGCGACCACGCGGTCGACATCGTGACCTGCTCACAGGTGCTCCACCACTTCGAGGACCAGGAGGCGATGACCCTGCTGCGCGAGATGCACCGCGTCGCGCGTCGGCTCGTCGTCGTGTCCGACCTGCGCCGCTCGTGGGGAGCGGTGAGCGGCATCTGGGCCGCCTCGTTCCCGCTCGGCTTCCATCCCGTGAGCCGGCACGATGGCGTGCTCTCGGTGCTGCGCGGCTACCGCGGTCCCGAACTCGCGGCGCTCGTGCGCCGGGCCGTCGGCGTCGAGCCGGAGGTCCGCAATCCGCGCGGCTTCCGAGTCACCGCATCATGGAGACCGACATGAGCACCTCCGCCGCGCCGTCGCTCGAACCCGTGTCGCTCGGCCCGATGCCGGCGCGGCGTCGCATGCGCACGGTTGACGAGGGCTTCGCGAGCGCGTCGGTCCGTGCCGTGTTCGATGTCGTTCGCGATGTCGAACGCTGGCCGGAACGGCTCGCGCATTACCGCTGGGTGCGCATGACGGCGCGCGATGGGCACGGAGGCGGCATCGTCGAGATGTCGGCGAACCGGCCCTTCGGCGTGATCAACTGGCCCACGTTCTGGCGCTCGCTCATGGAGGTCGACCATTCGCGACCGGCGGTCCGCTTCCGGCACATCGGCGGCATCACGACGGGGATGGACGTCGAGTGGGCGTTCGAGGCAGCCGACGCCGGCACGCACATCTCGTTGCTCCATCTGTGGGACGGCCCGCGCTTGCCGCTCATCGGGGGCATCGCGGCGCGCGCCGTGATCGGGCCGGTCTTCGTACATGGCATCGCGTCGCGCACGATGGCCGGACTCGTGCGCGCCGCCGAGGGACCGGTCGCATGATCGCTCCCGTGGAACGCCGCGTCGTCATCACCGGCATCGGCGCGATCACGCCGCTCGGCATCGGGCGCGATGCGCTTTGGTGCGGGCTCCATGCCCGCCGCTCCGCCGTGCGCACGATCTCGCGCTTCGATCCGTCGCCGTTCCGTACACACGTCGCCGCCGAGGTGCGTGACTTCGTCGCCACCGACCACATCGAGGCGAAGCGCGTGAAGCGGCTCGATCGGTTCGGGCAGTTCGTCGTCGCCGCGTCGCGGCTCGCGCTCGCCGACGCGGGCATCGAGCTCGCGCGAGAGGACCGTGAACGGGTCGGCGCGATGATGGGCACCGCGCTCGGCGGCGTCGGCTACGCCGAGGAGCAGCTCGGGCGCTACCTGGGCGGCGGCCTGCGTGCCGTCGATCCGATGCTCGCGCTCTCGGTGTTCGGGGGTGCGGCGAGCTGCAACGCGGCGATCGAGTTCGGTCTGCATGGCCCGAACTCGACAAACGCGATGAGTTGCGCGTCGGGGACGATGGCGATCGGCGAGGCGTTCCGGCAGGTCCGCCACGGCTACGCCGACGTGATGGTCGCCGGCGGCGCCGAGACG
>CAYSAR010000141.1:0-6358 GCA_964428985.1 uncultured Gemmatimonadaceae bacterium
GAGATGGTCGCCGACTACGCGCGCTTCCGTTCAAACGCCGTGAGCGAGGGCCGCACCGGTACGATGCGGCGCGTCGTCTTCGTACCCGGCAGCGACCCTGCGCGCGCGGCCGAGCTCGCCGCCGCGCTGCTGCGCGCCGGCATCGAGGTCACGCGCACGACCGCGCCGCTCCAGAGCGCGCGGGCCCGCAGCTACGGCGCCGACGGCGTCGGGGCGCGCACCTTCCCTGCCGGCGCGTACGTCGTCGACATGGCGCAGCCGCAGGGCCGCCTCGCGAAGGCGCTGCTCGAGGCCGACCCGGTGCTCGACACGACGTTCTCGCGTCTTCAGATGGAGAAGTTCCGCCGCAACCAGCAGCGCTCGCGTGACGGGAACGACACCGAGGGCTACGAGTTCTACGACGTCTCGGCGTGGGCGCTCCCCGTCGCGTTCGGCGTGGACGCGTGGTGGACCGAGGACGCCGCGGCCGTCACCGGCACGCCGCTCTCGCTCGCGAACGGCGTGCGCATGAACGGCGAAGTGCTCCCGCACGCGGTTCCCGGTGGGATCGTCGACGGCCGCGGCGCGGCGTCGGCGTACCTCTGGCGCAACGATCGCGATGGCGCGGCGAAGCTCGCGGCGCAGCTCATGCAGGAGGGGTACCGCGTCGCGATCGCCGCCGAGCCGATCCAGACCGGGACCACGAACTGGCCGCGCGGGACCTGGGTCGCGCGCGTGACGCGCAACGAGGCGTCGCTCGAGCGCGTGCTCGATTCGCTCGCGCGGGGCATCGGCGTCGAGGTCCATGGCGCCGGCACGGCGTTCCCCGAGACGGCGCAGTACGGCACCGGTTCCGGCGTCGTCGTCGCGCTCGAGGCGCCGCGCATCGCGCTCGTCGGCGAGACGGGCATCTCGCAGACGAGCTACGGTTCGGCGTGGTGGGCGCTCGAGCAGCGCTACGGGCTCCGCTTCACGCCGATCTCGGTCGACGCGCTGAACGGCGACCTTTCGAACTTCAACGTCATCCTCGTGCCGAGCGGGAACCTCGGCCGCCTCGGCGCCGGCGCGAACCTCAAGCGCTGGGTCCAGGGCGGCGGGTCGCTCGTCACCTTCGGCAACGCGACGGCATGGGCGACGCGCGAGGATGTCGGGCTCACGAGCATTCGCCGCATCGCCTGCGAGGAGAGGAAGGACCTCAAGTCTGTGCGCGCCGACACCGCGCCGCTCGATTCGCTGCGCGCCGTGCGCAGCCCGAACACCTGCGCCGACGACATCGCCGACGTGCCGGGCAGCCACTTCGATGTCGTGCTCGACCGCACGCATTGGCTCACGCTCGGCCTCGAGAAGCAGCGGATGCCCGTGCTCTACTCCGGCTCGACCGTGTACGGCCTCTCGAAGGACGGCGGGAATGTCGCGGTCTTCCCGACGACCGGCACGCTCGTGCGCGGCGGGTTCACGTTCCCGGGGAACACCGAGCGGTTGATCCGCGGCGGGTTGTTCATCGGACAGGAGCGCGTCGGACAGGGCAACGTCACGATGTTCACGAACGACCCGATGCTGCGCGGGTGGTGGCGGGCGTTGGATCGGCTCGTGCTCAATGCGATGCTCCTCGGCACTGCGTTCTGATGCGGGGTGCGAGGGAGGACTCGAGATTCGAGGAGTGAGTCGAGAGTCGTGATGCGAGGAACGGCGAAGGGCGGCGGCGCAGAAGCGCCGCCGCCCTTCGCTTCTCGCATCGCTGCCACCTGCCATCTGCCCTCTGCTACCTCAAATGGTGACCCACCGCCGCGCGCGCGCCGTTCCCTCCACGTCGAACCGCCGGCGCAGTTCCTCGAGCTGTGGCGCGAGCTCGCGCCAGTTCATCGAGGGCGTGCGCCCCTCGCCGCGCGGCCAGGTGAACTCGCGCGCCTCGCCGTGCGGTACGCTGAACATCCGGAAGCCGCCATCCCGCGGCACGATCTCCACCCGACCGCCGGGCGCCGAGAAGAACGAGTAGGACCCACCCCCGACCTCGCTCGCCTTCGCCGCGGTCACGCGCACCGTGCGGCTTCGACCGCCTGAGACGACCGTGAGCTCGGCCGACTGGCCGGCCTCGAGCTTCTCGACCTCGCGCTGCAGGCGCTGCACACGCGACGTGCCGACCGAACGATCCTCGGCGTCTTCGCGCGCGACGCGCAGGCTGACGCCGTTGATCGCCGCGATGCGGTCGCCCTCGATGATGCCCGCCTTCTCGGCGGGCCCGTCCTTGCTCACGGCCGTCACGAAAAGACCGAGCGTGTCGCGCGCCGAACCGGTCGACGAGACCTCCATCCCGAGCACCGCGCGGTCGGCGTTGCGACGGAAGAAGGTCGACTCACCCGGCATCCGCACGACATCGCTCGCCTTCTTCGGCGTGACACGCACGGTGCGCACCTGACCGCCGGAGAGCACGCGCAGCTCCACCGACTGCCCTTCCTCGGTCTTCTGCACCTCGCGCTGCAGGCGGCGGTTCAGGACGCCGGAGTAGTCGCTCTCCCCCGCATCCGCGCGGTCGGCGCGGAGGCTTACGCCGTTGACCGACTGGAGGCGATCGCCCGGCTTCAGCCCTGCCTCGGCGGCCGGCGAGCCGTCGGTCACCTCCTCGATGCGGAGGCCGAGCGTGTCGGCGCGCTCGCTGACCGATGCCGTCGTCACGCCGATCATCGGGCGATTGGACGAGTAGGTGACGATGCGCCCTTCGGGACGCACGAGGATCCGCGAGTCCTGCGCCCCGGCCGCAGGCGCGACGGCGGCCGAGAGGACGGCGAGGGTGGCAAGTATCGGGATTCGCTGCATCTTTGGCTTCCTGTTCGAGAGGGGTTCGCCCAGTCGGTCACGCCCCCGCCAGCGGATGGTTTCCGGGCGGCGTAACCGGTCGGTTCGACTTTGCCCCTCGATGCGGCATCCCACCCACACGCCAAGCCCGATGCGTCTCCCCTCGTTCCGCAGGCCGATGGTCCTCGCCGCGCTGTGCGTCGCGACGATCCCGCTTCCCTCCTCCGTCGACGCGCAGGCGCGCGGCCGTGGCGCCGCGCCTGCCGCGCAGCGCAGCGACTCCGCCGGGAGCGGCATCCCGTCGAACGCGCTCTCGGCGTTCCGCTTCCGCAACATCGGCCCTGCGTTCACGTCCGGCCGCATCGGCGACATCGCCGTGCATCCCGACAAGAAGACGTGGTACGTCGGCGTCGCGTCGGGCGGCGTCTGGAAGACCGAGAACGCCGGCACGACGTGGTCGCCGATCTTCGACGGGCAGGCCTCGTACTCCATCGGCACCGTCGTGCTCGACCCCAACGATCCCGACGTCGTCTGGGTCGGCACCGGCGAGAACAACGCGCAGCGCTCGGTGAGCTACGGCGACGGCGTCTACAAGTCGGAGGACGGCGGCCGCACGTGGCGCAACATGGGCCTCAAGGCGTCGGAGCACATCGGGCGCATCGCAATCGACCCGCGCGACTCGCGTGTCGTCTACGTCGCGGCGCAGGGCCCGCTCTGGAGCGAAGGCGGCGAACGCGGGCTCTACAAGACGACCGACGGCGGCGCGACGTGGGAGAGGATCCTCTCGGGCGAGAAGTGGGCCGGCGTCAACGACGTGCTGATCGACCCGCGGAACCCCGACATCCTCCTCGCGAGCACGTGGCAGCGGCATCGTCACGTGTGGGGTTACCTCGCCGGCGGTCCCGAGAGCGCGCTGCACCGCTCGACCGACGGCGGCAAGACCTGGCGCAAGGTGTCCGGCGTCCCGGAAGGCGAAGGACGCATCGGGCTCGCTCGCTCGCCGTCGCATCCGGAAATCGTCTACGCGATCGCCGAGGCGGCGGGCGGCCGCGGCGGCACGTTCCGCTCCGACGACAACGGCGTGAGCTGGAGCCGCCAGGGCAACTACTCGACGATCGGTCTCTACTACCAGGAGATCTTCGTCGATCCGAAGGACCCCGATGTCGTCATCTCGATGGACGTGCGCACGATGGTGTCGCGCGACGCCGGCCGCACGTTCACGCAGTACGGCGAGAGCGGCAAGCACGTCGACAACCACGCGTTCTGGGCCGACCCCGATGACACCGACCACGTCCTGATCGGGTCCGACGGCGGCCTGTATGAGTCGTTCGACGGCGGTCGCACCTACAAGTTCTTCGGCAACCTGCCTGTCACGCAGTTCTACAAGATCGACGTCGACCGCAATCCGCCGTTCTATCACGTGTACGGCGGCACGCAGGACAACTTCTCGTTCGGCGGCCCGGCGCGCACGAACAACAACAACGGCATCCGGAACTCCGACTGGTTCGTGACGAACGGCGGCGACGGCTTCCAGAGCCGCGTCGATCCGCGTGACCACAACACGATCTACGCCGAGTCGCAGAACGGCGGCCTCGTGCGCTACGACCGCCGGAGTGGCAACGCGGTGCGCATCGTGCCGGAGGAGGAGCCGGGCGAGGATCCGGCGCGCTGGAACTGGGATTCGCCGATCATGATCAGCCCGCACCTCAACACGCGGATCTACTTCGCATCGCAGCGGCTTTATCGCTCCGACGACCGCGGCGACAACTGGCGCCCGGTCTCGCCCGACCTCACGCGCAACCTGCGACGCACCGAGATGAAGATGCAGGGCCGCGTGTGGAGCGTGGACGCGGTCTCGCGCAACTCCTCGACGTCTTACAACGGGAACATCGTCGCGCTCTCCGAGTCCCCCCGGCAGGAAGGCCTGCTCTACGTCGGGACCGACGACGGCCTGATCCAGGTCTCCGAGGATGGCGGTACGACCTGGCGCGGCGTCGACCGCTTCCCCGGCGTCCCCGACACGAGCTACATCGCCTATCTCACGGCGTCGCCGCATGACGCGAACGTCGTCTACGCCGGCATCCAGAACTTCAAGCGCGGCGACTTCAAGCCGTACGTGCTCAAGTCGACCGACCGCGGCCGCACCTGGCGGCAGATCGCGAACGACCTCCCAGAGCGCGGCTCCGTTCACGTCGTCCGCGAGGACCCGGTGCGCGCCGGCCTGCTCTTCGTCGGCACCGAGTTCGGCGTCTTCGTCTCGTTCGATGATGGCGCGCACTGGCAACAGATGCGCGGCGGCATGCCGCCGATCGCCGTGCGTGACATCGCGATCCAACCCGAGATGAACGACCTGGTCGTCGCGACGTTCGGCCGCGGGCTCTATGTGCTCGACGACTACTCCGCGCTGCGCGAGCTCGCGCCGGAGAAGTTGCGCGCCGAGGCGACGATCTTCCCGATCCGCCCCGCGCTGCTCTTCGTGAACGCGTCACCACTCGGCGGCAACGGCGTGAGCTTCCAGGGGGCGAGCCACTACTTCGCGCCGAACCCACCGATCGGCGCGACGATCACCTACCACCTGCGGACCGCACTGCGCTCGCAGCGACAGCAGCGACAGCAGCGCGAGCAGGCGCTCAACCGCTCTGGCGCCGACGTGCCGTTCCCCGGATGGGACGCGCTCAAGGCGGAGCAGCAGGAAGAAGCGCCGTCGATCGAAGCCGAGATCACCGACGAGAGCGGCGCGGTCATCTCCCGCTTCGACGCGCCCGGCGGGGCCGGTACGAATCGCGTGACCTGGAATCTGCGGTGGCCGAGCATGACGCCGGTCTCCGGCACGGGCGGTGGTGGGTTCGGCGGCTTCGGCGGCGGTGGAGGCGGCGGCGGTGGTGGTGGCGCGCAGGGAGGGAACGGCCCCTACGTCGTGCCGGGCACCTACCGCGTGCAACTCTTCAAGCGCGTCGCCGGCGTACGCACGGCCATCACGCAGCCGACCGCATTCGAGGTGACGCTCCTTCCCGACGCGTCGGTGACCGTCGCCGACCGCCGCGGCGCCGTCGAGTTCCAGCGCGAAGCGCAGCGGCTCCAGCGCGTCGTGCTCGGCGCGAACGCGTTGATGGCCGAGACGAGCACGCGCCTCGACGCGCTCCAGCGCGCGGTCGATCGGGTGACGACGGCGACGACGCTCGATGCCGATGTGCGTGCCGCGCAGGCGAAGCTCCGCGGGATCCGCGAACGGCTGTCGGGCGACAACACGCCGGGCCGCTACTCCGAGCCGACCTACACGTCGCTCGTCGGTCGCATGAACACCGCGGCGTCGTTCGGGTCGATCTACGCGCCGACCGGCACGCAGCGCCGGCAGCTCGAGATCGTGAAGGCCGAGTTCCCTGGCATCCATGCGGCGCTGCGGGCGTTCATTGAGACCGATCTCGCGGCGCTGGAGCGTGCGGCGGAGGCGGCGGGTGCGCCGTGGACGCCGGGGAGGATGATCTCGCTCACGCCGTGATGGGGATGTGAGATGGGCGATGTGAGCGCGGGGCGCGCGGACCGTTGTCCGCGCGCCCCGCTTCACTTCGCTAGCTTTGCGGCATGC
>CAYSAR010000142.1:0-6343 GCA_964428985.1 uncultured Gemmatimonadaceae bacterium
GCGAGCGGACCTTCACCTACGCCACACTTGCCGAGGAGGCGCGGCGCTGCGGCGACACACTGCGCGGCGCTGGCGTCCGTCCCGGCGATCGCGTCGCGATCTATCTCGACAAGACCGCGGAGTCGGTGATCGCGCTCTACGGCGCGTGGACGGCGGGCGCGGTCGCGGTGCCGGTCGGCGAGTCGCTCCGCGCGCGGCAGGTCGAGCACATCGTCCGGCACAGCGGCGCACGCGTGTTGATCTCCGACCCGCGCAAGCTCGGTCGGTTGGATCCGGGGCTCGCCGTCGACGTGCCAGTGCTGACGATCCGCGCCGGCGCACCGGCGAGTGACGATGATGGATCGGTCACGAGCTGGATCGACGAGATCGGGGCGCGCGCACTGCGTGGCGCCGACACGCCGGCGGCGATCCTCTACACGTCGGGATCGACGGGATTGCCGAAGGGGATCGTCATCTCCCACGCGAACCTGCGCGCGGGCGCGGAGATCGTCGCGGAGTACCTCGCGCTCACGCGCGACGATCGCATCCTCAGCGTGCTGACGTTCAGCTTCGACTATGGACTGAACCAACTGCTCACCGCCATCGAAGTCGGCGCGACGCTCGTGCTGCTGCGCTCGCACCTGCCGGCGGACATCTGCCGTGCGCTCGACGCGCACGCGATCACCGGACTCGCCGGCGTGCCGCCGCTCTGGATCCAGTTGATGCAGTCGCGCTCCCCGCTGCCGAGCATGGCGCTCCCGACGCTGCGCTACATGACGAACACCGGCGGCGTCTTCCCGCCCGACCTCGTCGCGCGTTACCGCGCCGCGTTCCCGCATGTGCGGATCTTCCTCATGTACGGCCTCTCGGAGGCGTTCCGCTCGACGTTCCTGCCGCCGGAGGAGATCGACCGTCGTCCGGGCTCGATGGGCCGCGCGATCCCCCGCACCGACATCCTCGTGCTCGACGAGCTGGGGCGCGAATGCCCGCCCGGCGCCGTCGGCGAGCTCGTGCATCGCGGCCCGACGGTCGCGCTTGGCTATCACAACGACGCCGACGCGACGGCGCGCGCGTTCCGCCGCGATCCCTTCGCGCCCGACGCGCCGCATCGCGTCGTCTACTCGGGGGACCTCGTGCGCCGCGACGCCGAGGGCTTCCTCTACTTCGTCGGCCGGCGCGACCAGCTCATCAAGTCGCTCGGCCATCGGTTGAGTCCGGATGAGGTCGAGCAAGCGGTCTTCGCGTCGGGACTCGTCGCCGAGGTGGTGGCGAAGGGCGTGCCCGACGCGATCGCGGGGCAGGCGGTGGAGGTCCATGTGGTGCCGCGCGACACGGCGACGTTCTCGACGTCGGCGCTGCTCGCCTGGTGCCGGCGCGAGATGCCGCCGTACATGCTACCGCGCGCGGTGCACGTGCATGCGACGTTCCCGCGCACGGCGTCGGGGAAGGTCGACCGACTGCAGGTGGCGCCGCAGGTGGCGGCATGAGCGCGCGTCGCGAACCGCATGCGCTCGCGCCCGAGCTCGCGCGCCTCATCGAGGCGCAGGAGCGGTACGAGTCGACGCGACGGCACGCGCAGATGCGCGCCGGCGTCTCGCTCTGCGATCTCGCGTACGCGAACCCGTACGACGCCGCCGACCCCGCCGTCGTACAGGCGATCCGCGACGCGCTCGACGAACCGCGCACGCTCGCGCTCCAGTACACGCCGTACGGCGGCGCGACGATTCCCCGTCGGCTCGCCGCGGGGCAACTGAGCCGCATGTATCGGCGCCGCTTCCACTACCGCGACGTGATCCTGACGCCCGGCGCGATGGCGGCGCTCAACATCGTCTTCCGTTCGCTGCGCAGCGACCAGGGCACCGATGAGGTCATCGTCATCACGCCCTGCTGGATGGATTACCCGCTCTATCTCGCGCAGCTCGGCTTGAAGGCGGTGCTGGTACCGGTCGACGCGCGCACGTTGCACCTGGACCTGGACGCCATTCAACGCGCCCTCACGCCGCGCACGCGCGCCGTCGTGCTCTCGCAGCCGGCGAACCCGACCGGCGTGCTCTACACGCGCGAGGAGCTGCGCGCGCTCGCCGAGCTGCTCCGGAGCGACCGCCGCATCGAGCCGCCACTGCTGATCAGCGACGAATGCCATCGCGACATCCGGCCGGCGGGGACGCCGTTCACGTCGCCGCTCGAGTGCTACTCGCGCTCGGTCATCGTGCACTCGTTCGGCAAGTCGCTTGGCATGCAGGGCCAGCGCATCGGCTATGCGGCGGTAAGCCCGGAGATGAAGCACGGTCGCCAGTACGCGGCGCTGCTCGCCCAGCTCTGCCGCGCGATGGGATACTGCACGCCGACGGCGCTCATGCAGCTCGCGCTGCCGCGGCTCCTCGAGCTCAAGCCCGACCTCACGCGCGCCGACGAGCGCCGCGTGCGCGTCCGCGACGCGCTGCGCGCCGGCGGGTACGACTTCGTCGAACCCGACGCGACGTTCTTCCTGTATCCGCGCGCGCCGGGCGGGGACGACCTCGCGTTCGCCGACCGACTCGCCGCGCGCGGCGTGCTCGTGCTGCCCTCGAGCGTCTTCCACCATCGCGGACACTTCCGGCTCTCGCTCACGGCGAGCGACGCGATGCTCGACCGCGCATTGCCGGTGCTCGAGGAGCTCGGACCGGCGAACGCCGCGATCGTGCCGCCGCCCGCGCGCCGCGAGGAGATCGCGCTCCCCGCGCTCGCGGTCGCGTCATGCCGACGCAGGCCGCGCCCCCCCCGCCGACGGTCGGCGCGTCGATCGGCGCGCCGGTCGCGCCGCGCGTGACCGACTTCGTCTGGGATTCGATCGGTCCCGTGCGCGCGAACACGCCGACCGGGCGCGAGGCGCCGCTCGACGCCGCGACGCTGCGTCGCCTCACCGGCCAGTTCGCGCTGCATCGCGAGGTGCGCGGCACGCACGAGCTCTCGCGCGACGCGCTCGGCGTCAACAAGCTCTTCTTCGCCGTCGCGGCCGATGGGACGGTCACGTCGTCGAACTACTGGATCGACCTCGTGCGCGACGGGCATCGCCATGTCTGGTCGGTGCCGGCGGGGCATGTCGTGCGCATCGCGCCGGCGGCGCGCGCGCTCACCGCCGAACGGTTCAGCCAGCTCGAGTTCGCCGAGGAGAGCGCCGAGCCGCTCAAGGCGCATGGCGCGCGGATCCGCGCGCGGCTCGACGACGTCTTCCACCGCATCCGTCGCGTCGCCGCGGGACGTCCGCTTTACGTGACGCTCTCGGGGGGACTCGACAGCAGCGGCATCGCGGCGCTCGCGCGCGAGCACCTCGGCGCGTTCACGGCGGTGACGTTCGCGCTCGGCACGGAGCGGGACGACGTGCCGGCGGGTTCCGATCTCCGCGCCGCGACGCGCGTCGCGCAGGAGCTCGGCGCGCCGCTCGAGGTCGTGCGTCCCGACGCCGATGACCTGCTCGACCAACTCGACGACGTGCTGCTCCACGGCCAGGATTTCCGCGACTTCAACGTGCATTGCGGGCTCGTGAACGCGGCGCTCGGCGCGGCGATCGCGTCGCGGCATGTCGCCGGCCCGCGCCCGCTCGTGCTCACCGGCGACACCATGAACGAGCTGCTCGCCGACTACGAGCCGGAGACGTATCGCGGCCAGACGTACTACGCGCTGCCCAAGCTCTCGCGCGGGCGGCTGCGGCGGCACCTCGTCGCCGGCCTCGACGCCGGCGATCGCGAGGTCGGCATCCTCGCGCGCATGGGCGTCGACGTCATCCAGCCGTACGCGCTCGCCGCCGATGCGTACGCCGCGCTCCCCGACGCGCTCGTCGCGTCGAGCGACGCGAAGCGCGCGCTCGTCGAGTGCGTGCTCGGCAAGCTCGTGCCGCGGTTCGTGTACGACCGGCCGAAGGTCCGCGCGCAGGTCGGCGGCGGTGAGGGCATGGGCACGATGGGGCTCATGCTCGACCGCGGCCTCGATGCGGCCTGGCTCGAGAACCGGTTCGCCGAGCTGTTCGCGCTCGACCCCAGCGAGGTGAAAGGGACGATCCGCGCGGGCCGTTACCGCTTCCCCACTTCCTATCCGATTGGTGACCCATCGTGACCGAGACTCCCGCCGCCACCATCGAGCGGTTCCTGCGCGAACGCTACCAGATCCGAGCGGATGACGCGGGCTTCACGCGCCGCGTGAACCTCTGGGAGGAGGGCTACGTCGACTCGGTTGGCGTCGTCGAGGTGATCGAGTTCCTCGAGCGCACGTTCGCGATCCGCATCCCCGACGAGGTGCTCTTCTCCGAGGAGTTCACGTACATCGACGGCATGGCGGCGTTCGTCGAGGCCTCACTCGAAACGCGCGCACCACTCCCCCTCGAGGCGGGAGACGAAGACCTGTCCCCGGTGGAAGAGGTCGATCAAGCCCGCATCGCGTGAGTGGACGAGCGTCCACGGTCCGCGCCGGCTGAAGAGGCAATAGGCGTCGGAGTACCCCTGCGCGAGCGCGGGGTCGACACGGCCGGCGAGCCCGACGACGCCGGCCTTCGCCGCATCATGGCAGAGCTGGCCGAGCACGGCCTCGACGTCGGCGGGACTCGCCGCGACCTGGAGCACCTCGCCAACCTCGCCGGGCGGGAAGTAGGCGACGTACCAGCCGAGCGCCTTGCCGCCGTGGTCGCGTACGAGCGTGCGGCGGAGCGGACCGCGGCGCGCGTAGGCGTTCGCGCGGCAGAGTCGCCACCGCAGCGCGTGCTCGTCGCGGTCGTACGCGGGAAGGATCGAGCGCGAGCCGGCGACGCGCGGCAACGACTCGGCCATCGTCGACGCATCGAGTGCCTCGCCGTGCGTCGTCGGCGTGCGGATCTTGAAGTGGCTGCCCGGGAGCCGTGCGAGCGCGGCGTCCATGAGGTTCACCGCCGGCGCCGCGGCGCGCGCGAAGGGCGCGAGGGCGCGGCGCTGCCGCGCGAACGAGAGCGCGAAGCGGCCGGGACGCAGCGGCCGCATGAAGTGGAGACTCGAGAGCGTCACCGCCGCGCCGCCGGCCCACTCCCAGAGCTTCACGACGCGCTCGTCGCACTCGTCGGCGAACGAGAGGTCCTGCGGGCCCGCGAGGTGGTGTCGCAACATCATGAGGCCGGTCAGGCCGCGTCGGTCGGGATCGACGCTGAACTGCGTGAGGCAGGTCGCCCAGCCGAGCTTCGACCGCACGCGCACGCGCAGCGGGACGACGCCGAGGAAGCCGATGACATCGCCGCCATGCTCGCAGACGAGCGACGGGAAGCCCGCCGCGTGGTAGGGACCGTCGAGGAAGACGCTGCGCAGGTACGCGTCATACGCGTCACTCGTGCGGCGGTGCTCCCCGTACGCCTCGGGGAAGACCTTGAGATGGAGCCGCGCGACCTGCGGGATGTCAGACGCGGTGAAGGGGCGGACGACGCGGGACTGGGTGGCGACGGACGGCATACCGTCCGAGCGGGGCAAGAACCGGACCCGACGCCGGCGCGCGCGAGAGTCCCGGGCGACGTCAGGCGAGCCAGAGCGCGGCGAGCGCGAGCGCGGCGGGGAGTGCTTGGACGACGAGGATCGACCGCTTCACGCTCAGGCCGCCATAGAAGCCGGCGACGAGGACGCAGGCCAGGAAGAACGTCGTGACGTCGCGGCGCGACTCGACGAGACCCCAGATGAGGCCCAAGGCGAGGAAGAGGTTGTAGAGCCCCTGGTTCGCGGCGAGCGCGGCCGAGCGTTCGGCGAACTCCGGCGTCAGCCCGAAGACGCGGCGCCCGATGGGGCCGCGCCAGAGGAACATCTCCAACACGAGGAAGCCGATGTGCAGCGCCGCGACGAGGCCGACGAGGATCGTCGCGAGCGCGCCCACTCAGTCGCCCGTGGCGTGCGGGGGCCGCTCGTTGCGCGCGATCCAGTAGAGGCCGAGTTCGCGCACGGCCTCGAGGAACTCGGTGTACAGCACCGGCTTGCGCACGTAGCTCGTCGCGCCGAAGCGGTAGCCGTCGATGATGTCCTGGTCCTCGCGCGAGGAGGTGAAGATCACGACGGGGAGCCACTTCGTGCGGGCGTCGGCGCGGATGCGGCGCAGCACGTCGATGCCGCCGAGGCGCGGAAGCTTGAGGTCGAGCAGCACGACGCGCGGCACCGGGCGGTTCGGGTCGTTCGCGTACTTGCCCGTGCCGAAGAGGAAGTCGAGCGCTTCCACGCCGTCGTTCACCGTCACGACCTCGGTCGTGACGTTGTTCTTGCGCAACGCGCGGAGCGTGAGTTCCTGGTCGTCCACGTTGTCCTCGACCAGGAGGATGACGTCCTTCATGCCTCGATCCCCTCCGAGGGATTGCGACCGCCCAACGTGAAGTAGAAGGTAGCGCCCTGCC
>CAYSAR010000143.1:0-6337 GCA_964428985.1 uncultured Gemmatimonadaceae bacterium
GCCGAGGCGCGTCGGCAGGTCGCGACCGAGCGTCGCGAGCGGCTCGCGCGTGAGCGTCAGTCGGCCGCGAACCGGCTCGAGTCGCTCGAGCGGGAGCTCGCCGCGATCGCCGAGCAGGACGGCGCACTCGAGCAGCAGATGGGCGTCTGGCAGCGGGAGCTCGCCGCCCGCCGCTCGACACAGGCCGAGGCTGACACGGCGCTCGCCGCCGCCGAGGCCGGCGTGCGCGAGGCCGACGCGGCGCTGAGCGCCGCCGAACGCGCGCTCGATGAGGCGCATCACCAGGCGGATGCCGCCGGCCAGTCGCTGCACCTCGCCGAGTTGCGCTTCGCCGAGCTGTCGGGCAAGCGCGCCGCGATCAAGGAGCGTCTCGAGGCCGAGTGGCGCCGCCCGCTCGACGAGCTGATGGCCGGCTACGAGCCGGTCGAGGCCGAGGAGGACGCACTGCGCAGCGAGGCCGAGGAGCTCCGCCGGCAGGTCGAGGCGCTGGGCCCCGTGAACCCGCTCGCGATCGAGGAGCATGAGGAGGAGACGCGACGCCTCGAGTTCCTCACGACCCAGCGCGCCGACCTCTCCGAGGCGCAGGTGAAGCTCCAGCAGGCGATCAAGGAGATCGACGTCACCGCGCGCGAGCTCTTCCTCGCGACGTTCGCGCAGGTGCGCGACCACTTCCGCGAGATCTTCATGACGCTCTTCGGCGGCGGCGAGTGCGACCTGCGGCTCGAGGACCCGGACCGGCCGCTCGACTGCGACATCGAGATCCACGCAAGCCCGCGCGGCAAGCGCACGCAGCGCATCCACCTGCTCTCGAGCGGCGAGCGCGCGCTCGTCGCGCTCTCGCTGCTGTTCGGCATCTTCCTCACGAAGCCGAGCCCGTTCTGCCTGCTGGACGAAGTGGACGCGCCGCTCGACGACCAGAACATCGGCCGCTTCGTGCGCATGCTGAACCAGTTCAAGAAGAACACGCAGTTCATCGTGATCACGCACAATCCACGCACGACGACCGAGGCCGCCGACGCCGTCTATGGCGTCACGATGCAGGAGCCGGGCGTGTCGTCGCTCGTGAGCGTGCGGATGAGCGGGAATGCGGTGGACGAGGCCGAGGCCGACGCCGCCGCCACCACGGCCGCGTAGCGGCTGCCCAACGGAGACCCGATGCTGGTGGTGATGAAACACGACGCGACCGAGGCCGATGTCGCGCGCGTGTGTGACTGGATCCGCGAACGCGGCTACACGCCGGCGCCGATGCCCGGCGCGCAGCGCACCGCGGTCGGGCTCGTCGGCAACGACGGCCGCGTGGATGGCTCGGCGCTCGAGGACTTTCCCGGCGTCGCCGAGGTCATCCAAGTCTCGAACCCGTACAAGCAGGTCTCGCGCGAATGGCGCCCCGACGACACGGTCGTGACGATCGCGCCGGGCGTCGCGTTCGGCGGCACGTCGGTGCCGGTGATCGCCGGCCCGTGCTCGGTCGAGAGCGAGCAGCAGATCGTCGAGTCGGCGAAGGCGGTGAAGGCCGCCGGCGCCGTCGCGCTGCGCGGCGGCGCGTTCAAGCCGCGTTCGTCGCCCTATTCGTTCCAGGGACTCGGCAAGAAGGGCCTTGAGCTGCTCGCGCTCGCGAAGCGCGAGACGGGCCTCGCGATCGTCACCGAGGCAATGGACGACGAGGGTGCCGAGCTCGTCGCGCAGTACGCCGACTGCCTCCAGGTGGGCGCGCGCAACATGCAGAACTACTCGCTGCTCAAGACGGTCGGGAAGCTCGGCAAGCCGGTGCTCCTGAAGCGCGGGATGGCGGCGACGATCCAGGACCTTTTGCTCTCGGCGGAGTACATACTGTCGGAGGGCAATGGGCAGGTGATCCTCTGCGAGCGGGGGCTCCGCAGCTTCGACCCGACCGCGCGCAACCTCTTCGACCTCACGGCGATCCCCATCGTGAAGCAGCTCTCGCACCTTCCGATCGTCGCCGACCCGAGCCATGGCACGGGCCGTCGGGACAAGGTCGTGCCGATGGCGCGCGCGGCGATCGCCGCCGGCGCCGACGGCGTGATCATCGAAGTGCATCCGAACCCCGAGAAGGCGATGAGCGACGGCGCGCAGTCGCTGACGCCGGCGCAGTTCGCCGACTGCATGAGGCAGATGCGGGCGGTCGCGACGGCGATCGGACGGAGCCTCGCGTGATCGCGCGCGCCGCGGTGGCGGTCGTGTCCGCGCTCGTGCCGGCGTTGCTCGCGGCGCAGGCCACACCGCTCGCGCCCTCCGACAGCGCCGCGCTCACGCTGCTCGAGCGCACGTCCGCGTCGTATCTCTCGAACCGCACGCTGCGCGCCGAGTTCATGCAGACGCTGACGAACCCGCGTACCGGGAACGTCATGCGCGCGCGCGGCACGTTCCTCCAGCGCGGGCCGCAGCAGTTCGCGTTCGAGTTCCGCGAGCCCCCCGAGGACCGCATCGTCGTCGACGGTGAGGTGCTCTGGCTCTACCTACCGAGCACGGCGAAGGGCCAAGTGCTCAAGGTGCCGCGCGCCGCCGGCGCCGGCCTCGACCTCGCCGCCTCGGTGCTCAAGGATCCCCGCGCGCGCTACGTCGTCGAAGGGGGCGACCAGTCGACCATCGACGGCCGCACCGTGCGTGCCGTGCGCATCACGCCGCGCACGAACGACGCGCCGTTCGCCCGTGGCACGCTCTGGATCGACACGCAGGACGCGATCGTGCGCCGCGTCGAGCTCGTCGAGCACTCCGGCCTCATCCGTCTGCTCGACTTCACCGACGTGCGCACCGGGATCCCGTTGCCGGCCGACGCGTTCAAGTTCACGCCGCCCCCCGGCGTGCGGGTGATCGACCAGGCGGCGCTGCTGGGCGGGACGGTCCCGCCGCGCTAGGGGCGCCTACTCGGTCGCGAACACCTGCTTCGGCTCGCGGGCGCGCCGCAGCACCTCCGCGGCCCGCTGGACGACCGGGTCCATGCGCACCTGCCGCCGCTGCCAGTACGGGACGCCGAACGCCTGCTGCGCGATCTCGCGGCCGAGCTCGCGGTCGACGAGCGCCGTCGCCTCGTCGAACGTCGCGAGCGTCAGCTTGAGGCGAGCGCGCGAGACGGCCGTGCGGAGCCGCGCACGCCACGCCGGCTGCACCGTGAAGAGCGAGTCGCGCACGACACCGCTGCGGATGAGCGCCGCCGCCTCGCGGTCCACGAGTTCACGCCACGGCACGAACTCGCCGGCGAGCTCGGCCCAGAAGCGCCGTTCTTCGAGCGGCGTCGCGCTGTCGCCGGCCACCACGTCCGGCACGATGCCGCCGCCGCCGTAGATCGCGCGGCCCGACGACGTGTGGAAGACGGGACGCGACGTATCGGCGTCGGCCAGCGGCACCTCGCCCTCGGTCGCGACCTCGATGCTCCGCCCGAGCGGCGTGAACCAGCGTGCGTTCGTGATCTGGAGCGCGGCGCCGTTCTCGAGCGGGTAGATCGCCTGCGCGCTGCCCTTCCCGTACGTCGTGCGCCCGATGACGATCGCGCGATCGTGGTCTTGCAACGCCCCGGCGACGATTTCCGCCGCGCTCGCCGTGCCACCATTCACCAGCACCGCGACCGGCAGCTCCGGCCATCGCTCGGCGGACTCGTCGACATGCACCGCGTTCGCCTGCGCGACGCGACCCTTCGTGCTCACGATGCGCTTCCCCGGGCCGAGGAAGAGGTCGGCGACCTCGACGCCCTGCGTGAGGAGGCCGCCGGGATTGCCGCGCAGGTCGACGATGAGCGACCGCGCGCCGAGACGGCGCAGCGAATCGACCGTCGCGATCACTTCCGCCTCGGTCGAGTCGCTGAACGTCGTGATCGCGAGGAAGCCGACACCGCCATCGAGCAGCGTCGCCCGCGCGACGGCGCTGCGACGGATGTCGGCGCGCTCCAACGTGACGCGGTGCCGCGATCCGTTGCGCTCGACGACGAGCTCGACGCGCGACCCGAGGGGGCCTTGGAGCGCCTGGCGCGCCTCTCCGACGGTCCATCCCGCCATCGACTTCCCTTCGACCTCGACGAGCCGATCCCCGACCTGGATGCCGGCGCGCTCGGCCGGCGAACCCGGCCGCGGCTGCGTCACCACGATCCACCCGTCGCGCGTGTCGACCGACATGCCGACGCCGCGGTAGGCGTTCGCCGCGATGCGGTCGAGGCGCTCGAGGCGATCCGGCGTGAGATACGCCGAGTTCGGATCGCCGAGCTCGTCGAGCATGCCGCGCGCCGCGAGCTCCCAAAGGTCCTGCTCGGGCACTTCCTCGACGAAGTTCTCGCGCACGCGCGCCATGACCGACTCGAGCAGCATCGCGCCCTCGCGGGCCGAGGTGTCGCGCCCGTTCACGGCGCGCTGCACGAGCCAGCCGCCGGAGAGCAGGGCGGCGAGGATCAGCACGGCCGATGGCAGGAGCCGCAGCTTCTGGTCGTTCGGGGACGGCATCAGGCGCGCGCCTCGGCGCGGGGAGCGAGTTCGGGGAGCCGGTCGGCGAGCCACCCGCCGATGCGCGCCTCGACCTCGTCCTCGGATGCCGCCGCGTTCACGGCCACGATCGGCCCGAGCTCAGGGTAGGCAGCTTGCGTCGCCGGCAGCGCGAATCGCTCGAACGCCGCGGCGACGCGCTCGTGGAACGCAGGGTCGGCGCGCTCCATGCGATCGACGGCGGCGCCACGCGAGGCGACGCGTCGCAGTCCTTCCGCGGCCGGCACGCTCAGGAGGATCGTGAGATTGGGGACGAGCCCAGCGGTCGCGAGACGGTTCGCGGCGCGCACGTCCGCCTCGGGAAGTCCGCGGCCATGGACCTGATACGCATACGTCGAGAGCAGGAAGCGGTCGAGCAGGACATGCTCACCGCGCTCGATCGCCGGCCGGACCTCGGTCGCGACGAGCTCGGCGCGTGACGCGATGAAGAGCGCGGCCTCGGTCGCCGGTGCGAGCGCGTGGTCCGCGTGCAGGAGGATGTCGCGGATCCGGTCGCCGGCGGGCGTGCCGCCGGGTTCGCGGAACGCGCGATGGGCAACGCCAGCGGCCGTGAGGCGCGCGGAGAGCCGGCGGAGCTGGGTCGACTTCCCCGCCCCCTCGCCCCCCTCGAGCACGAGCAGCCGGCCGCGCATCGATCGCTAGCCGAGCGTGATGATGGAGCTCGTGGCGCCCTTCTTGATGCCCTCGAGCATCCACTGGTTCACCTGCATCATCACCTTGTCGAAGTTCTCGTTCGCCGCGAGGACGCGCTGGTAGATCGGGCTCGCCTGCACCTTCGTCAGGAGCTCGTCGAGTTCCTTCTCCATCTCGGCCGTGGGCTGTTCGCCGCGCTCGATCATGCGCTGGGCCTCGGTGCGCAGCGCGTCCATGCGCTGGAGCGCGCTCGTGACGTCGCGGTCGCCGTTGAGGGCCTCGTTCGCGCGCTTCACCGCGCCATACTCGGGACTCTGGCCGATCAGCCGGCCGAGCTCGGTCGCCTTGTCACTCAACATTCACTGCTCCTCTCGTCTGGCCACCACGAACCGCGGTCGGCCGGTCAGGTCGGGGCGGACCTCGACCTCGGTGAACCGCCCCTTGTTCGACACCACATCGGCCGCGCGCGTCGCACGGGCGGAATCGACCTCCAGGGCGAGCAAGCCGCCGGGCAGGAGCGCGTCCGCGGCAGCGGGGACCAGGGCCTCGATGACGGCCATCCCGTCCGCGTCGGCGAACAACGCCTCGTGCGGTTCCCAATCATACACAAGACGCGGCAGTCCGGCGGCCTCAGCCCGCGAAATATACGGCGGGTTCGAGACGATGGTGTCGACGCGGAGCCCTCCGAGCGGCTCCAGCAGGGACCCAAGACGGAACTCGACCCGGTCCCGGCGCTCGGCGGGAATCGCCGCGAGGTTCGCCTTCGCGACCTCGAGGGCATCGGCCGAGAGGTCGGTCGCGATGACGCGCTCGAATGCGCCCTCCGCCGCGAGCGCGAGCGCAATCGCTCCGGAGCCCGTTCCGACGTCCACGACCGTCCCGCGGCCCCCGCGCTGCGCCGCGAGCACGAGGTCGACGAGGAGCTCGGTCTCCGACCGCGGGATCAGCACGCGACGGTCGACGGCGAGCGTGAGGTGTCGATACTGCGCGCGCCCGACGGCGTACTGGATCGGCATCCCCTGCCGGAGGTCGAGTGCGGCGCGGCGCATACGCTCGGCCAGCGCGGCATCGAGCACGAGATCCCCGTGCGCCGTCGGCCAGAACCGCGCCTCACCCATCACGCCGGCGATCACGTCGCGCGCGAGCGAGCGTGCCGGCGGCACCGAGGGCCCGGCGATCACGACGGCCAGCGCATCGAGCAGCGCGCGCCCGGTGAT
>CAYSAR010000144.1:0-6334 GCA_964428985.1 uncultured Gemmatimonadaceae bacterium
CAACAGCGCACGGAAAGCACAACGACCACCGCACGCCGCCGAGGCCCCCGAGACGGCGGAGTGGATTCCGGGTGTGCGTGCTGCGTCAGCAATTGGTTTGGGGGCTTCCGGGCGAGATCCTGCCCGGAGGCCCCCAGACAGTTCCAGACTCGGCGCGAGTGCCGATCCCTTGGAGTCGCGACGTCATCTCGGCGCCTCGGCGCTCTCTGTTGCAGTTGTGGTTGCGAGTGCGACCGACCTCAGAGCACCGACTCGACGTCCCGCTCGATTGACTCCGGCGTATCCGTCGGCGCGTAGCGCTTCACGACTCGACCTTCGCGGTCGATGAGGAACTTCGTGAAGTTCCACTTGATGCCTTCGGTCCCAAGCAACCCGGGGCGCTCCGCCTTGAGCCACTGATAGAGCGGCGCCGCGTTCGCGCCGTTCACGTCAATCTTCCCGAAGAGCGGGAACGTCACGTCATAGTTGAGCTTGCAGAAACTCGCGATCTCGGCCGCGTCCCCTGGCTCCTGTTCGCCGAATTGGTTGCAGGGAAAGCCGAGCACGCTGAATCCACGCGGCGCGAGCTTGCGATGCATCGCCTCGAGGCCGGCATACTGCGGCGTGAAGCCGCATTGGCTCGCGACATTGACGATGAGCAGCACCTGCCCCCGCCAGGGCGCGAGCGTCGTCGTGCTCCCGTCGGCGGCGGTCACTGGGATGTCGTGGATCGAGTGCACGTGCGTCGTCACGCCGGGACCTCGGGTCGCTTCAGGTTCGTGGGGATCCATCGGCGTGAGCTGCGGTCGCTTCGCCGTGACGCCATCGCCCGACGACCGGCCGCGCGCGTGGCGCCACACCCATGGGAGCAAATGCCGGCGCACCCAGCGGAGTTCCGTCGCGACACGACCTCCGACACTCAGCGGAGGCGGCGCCGGCGGGTCGAGGGGCGCGGCCCAGTCTTCGTCGATCCCATCGCCGCGCACGCCAGCCGCGATCGCGAGCGCCGCCGCGATGCGCGCATGGCCGATCGCGTTCGCGTGGAGGCGATCGTCGCTCCAGAGCCGCGGGTCAGACCCGACCGCGTGCATCGCGAGATCGACGAGCGTCGAACCATGCGCAGCCGCGACCTCGCGGATCGCCGCGTTGAGCGCCATCACGCGCGGCTGGATGCGCCGCGCGAACGGGATGACGCCAGCGAGGTCGGGCAGCGTGAAGGTCAGCAGCGTCGCACCGGTCGCGCGGATCGCGCGGTGCATCGCGTCGATGTCCTCTCTCACCCGGACGATATCGAAGCCATGACGGATGACGTCGTTCGTCCCGCTGAACAGCGTCATGATGTCGGGCCGCATCGCGAGCGCCGGCTCGAGTTGTTCCTCGCGGATCTGCCGCGTCGTGCGACCGCGCACGCCGAGGTTCGCGTAGAGCAACGGCTCGCGCGCGCCTCGGGACGCGGCGTGCGCGGCGAGGTGCCGCGCGAGGCGATCCGCCCACCCGCGGTAGTGGCCGCGACCGTCGGGATCGTCGAGTCCCTCGGTGGAACTGTCCCCGATCGCGACGTACCGCGCGAACAATGGCGCACCGCTTACCTTCATGGCCGATGAAGATAGCACGACTGCTCACGCTCCTCGCGCTTTGCGCGTTGCCGTCCGACGATCTCGAGGCGCAGCAGGCCGCGACCGTGCGCGTCACCATCACCCACGACGGCGAAGGACTCGCCGGCGCCGTCGTGCGACTCGCGCGGAGCGCCGCCAGCACCGATGGCGAGGGCCGCACCGTGCTCCGCGCGCCGGCAGGCGAGCACTGGCTCGTCGCGCGGCGCATCGGATTCGCGCCGGATTCGCTTCGGCTGGCGTTGCGCGCGTCGATGGACACCGCGGTCATGATCGCGCTCGAGGAGATCGGTGAGGACCTCGAAGGCGTCGTCGTGAGCGCCACCCGCAGCGAACGGCGCATCGCCGATGAGGCGGTGCGCGTCGAGGTCGTCGCGAAGGAGGAAATCGACGAGAAGGTCATGATGACGCCCGGCGACATCACGATGCTCCTGAACGAGACAGCCGGGCTCCGCATGCAAGTGACGTCGCCCTCGCTCGGCGGCGCGGGTGTGCGCATCCAGGGGCTCGATCCGCGCTACTCGCTCCTGCTCACCGATGGACTCCCGCTCACCGGCGCGGCCGGCGGTGGCCTCTCGCTGCTCCAAGTGCCGCCGGTCGACCTCGCGCGCGTCGAGGTCATCAAGGGTCCGGCGAGCGCGATGTACGGCGCGCAGGCCCTCGGCGGCGTGATCAACCTCGTGTCACGGCGCGCGGGAGAGGAGTCCACGCGCGAGCTCCTGTTCAACGCGACGTCGCGCGGGGGCATGGACGCCGTGTTCTTCGAGGCGGCGCCGATCGATGCACGGTGGAGCCAGAGCGTGCTCCTCGGCCTGCATTCGCAGGCGCGCGCCGATGTCGATGGCGACGGTTGGGCGGACCTGCCGAGTCACGGACGCGTGGTGCTTCGTCCCCGCCTGTTCTTCGACGGCGCGAACGGGTCGTCGCTGCTGCTCACGACGGGTGCGGTGCTCGAGGATCGCGTCGGCGGCATGATGCCGGGACGCCTCGCGCCGGACGGCCTGACGTCGCCGCGCGAGGCGCTCGACACGAGGCGCTTCGACGTGGGCGGCGTAAGTCGGCTACCGTTGCGCGGTGGGCGACACCTGCTCGGCGCGCGCGCCGCCGTCACTTGGCAGCGGCATGAGCATCGGTTCGTGCCGCTCGCCGAGCGCGACCGACATCGCACGGCGTTCGGTGAAGCGACCTACACCGTCGTCGGCGAGCGCTCGACGACGCTGATCGGTCTGGCCGTCCAGCACGACGACTATCGCAACAAGGACGTCGACCAGATCCACTTCGGCCACCTGACGCCAGCGGTGTTCGGGCAGGTGGAATCCGCGATCACGCGCTGGCTCACGCTCTCGGGCGCCGCACGCGCCGACGTCCATAGCGAATACGGGACCGGCGTGAGTCCACGACTCGCCGCACTCTTCCGCGCACCGGCTGCGGGTCCGCTCAGCGGCTGGACGCTGCGGGCGAGCACCGGCGTCGGCATGCTCGCCCCGACGCCACTGACCGACGAGACCGAAGTGGTCGGCATGTCGTTCGTCGAGATTCCGTCGGAACTCGGGTTCGAGCGTGCGCTCACGACGTCGGTCGACGTCGGCGGGCGCGTCGGTCGCATCGAGGTGAACGCGACCTGGTTCAGTTCGGAGGTACGGGACGCGGTGCAGGCCGAGACCGTGCCGTCGGGCGGCACCTTCCCGAGCGTGCGCCTCGTGCGGAGCGCCGAGCCGGCGCGCTCACGCGGCACCGAGCTCGTGCTTCGCTACGTCGAGGAGCCGTGGCATGTGACCGCGAGCCACGTCTATATCGATGCGACGCAGTGGGATGGTGTCACAGGACGCCGCGTGCGCACGCCGCTCGTGCCGCGCCAGGCGATCGGCCTCGTCGCGATGCGCGAGTGGGAGGAGCGCGCGCGCGTCGGGCTCGAGGTCTACTACACGGGTACGCAGGCGCTCGAGGAGAATCCGTACCGCGACGAGAGTCCGACGAACGTGATCGTCGGCGCGCTCGTCGAGCGGGCGTTCGGTCGGGCGCGCGTGTTCGTGAACCTCGAGAACCTCACCGACGTGCGGCAGACGCGCACCGATCCCTTGCTACTCCCGACACAGGGACGCGGCGGGCGATGGACGACCGATGCCTGGACGGAGCTCGCGGGCCGGACGGTGAACGGCGGGGTGCGCTGGTCGTTCTGACCCGCGCGGTGCCTACGGCGCCTTCGCGATCGAATCGAGCTGGCGCTGGCGCGCCGCCGCCGAATCGGCGGCCTTGAGCGCTCCCTGCACGCCCTGCGCGCCCGGCAGCTTCGACGCCCCAATCGTGCTGTCGACCGCGCGCTGGCTCGCGGCGTCACGCGGTGGCGGCGTCTCCTCCTCGCCGTTGTTGCACGCGACGACGATGACGATGAGGAACGCGAGGGCGAAGCCGAGGAGGTCGAAGATCTTGGGCCGCATGGATTGCCACCGTGGTGGTGTGGACTGCAGATAGGACGATCCGTTGGTACCCGGGAAACCGGGCAGCGGCAGACGCCGGGCAAGCGAAGGCCGGCGACCGCGCTTAGTAGCGATCGCCGTCCTCCCACGGGTTCTCATCCTCGGCGCGCTCGTCCTTAAGGGCGCGCCGGAACGCCCGCGCGGCGGCCCGCTGCTCGGCCGTCGACTCGGTGATCATGCGCACCGAGTGCGTCAGGATGCGGTGCCGCGCACCGTGGAGGTCGCGGAACACCGTCCAGCGCGGCATCGGGTCGCGCTCGAGCCGGCGCTCGATCGCGCGCGCGGTGCGCGCCGAGACGAAGTAGCCGGACTCGCGCGTGTCGATCCACCAGTAGTCGGTGACCGGCACGGGCGGCTTCGGCGTGTTGAGGTACTGCTGGATGCGGTTCTTCATCGGACGGACGGCAGGAACGAGGACGCCCCACCTGTGCATCGGCACAGGCGGGGCGTGGGTGCGGCTCCCGGCGCGGGTCGGGGCGACGCCTAGCGTGCGCGCCCTTCATCCCGCGTGCCTGTGCTCGTGGACCAAGCGCGACCGACGGTCGCCACTCGCATGTGGCGCCGGCTGATCTCGCTGAATCGTGGCTGGGTTCTGGACATGGGCTTCTGACGGACGGATCGACGCATGAAAGGAGCTTGGGTCGAGCCATACCTCGCGACGGGCGACGGCGTCACAACGCTGACAGTGGCAGACGCTCGAGCAGACCATCGCGAGCTCGGCCGGCTTCAATGCAAGAAGGCGCGCCGGCAGTCACCGGCGCGCCCCTTCCCACTCCCCTCTCACATCTGCCCCTATCGCACGAGCGGCTTGAACTTGATCCGATGCGGCTGGTCGGCGTCGGCCCCCTTCCGCTTGCGCAGGTCCTCGATGTACGCCTGGTAGTTCCCCTCGAACCAGACGACCTCGGAGTTCCCCTCGAACGCGAGGATGTGCGTTGCGAGACGATCGAGGAACCAGCGATCGTGCGAGATCACGACCGCGCACCCTGAATAGTCGACGAGCGCCTCTTCCAGCGCACGCAACGTATCGACGTCCAGGTCGTTCGTCGGCTCGTCGAGCAGCAGCAGGTTGCCGCCGCTCAGCACGGTCTTCGCCAGGTGCAGGCGGTTCCGCTCGCCGCCGGAGAGCACGCCGACCTTCTTCTGCTGGTCGGTGCCCTTGAAGTTGAACGAGCTCAGGTACGCGCGGCTGTTCATCTCCTTCTTGCCCACGGTGATCAGCTCGTTCCCTCCGCTGATCTCCTCCCACGCCGTCTTGTTCGGATCGAGCGTGCGCGTCTGGTCGACGTACGCGAGCTGCACCGTGTCGCCGACCTTGAGTTCGCCGCCATCGGGCTTCTCATGGCCGGTGATCATGCGGAAGAGCGTCGTCTTGCCGGCGCCGTTCGGACCGATCACGCCGACGATGCCGCCGCGTGGCAGCGAGAAGTCGAGTCCATCGATCAACAGCCGGTCGCCGTAGCCCTTCCGGAGCTTCTTCGCGATCACGACGTCGTTGCCGAGCCGCGGCGCCGGCGGAATCACGATCTCGTTCTGCACGACCCGCTCGGCCTGCGCCTCGCTCGCGAGCTCCTCGTACTTCTGGAGGCGCGCCTTGCTCTTTGCCTGGCGCGCGCGCGGGGCCATGCGCACCCACTCGAGCTCGCGCTGAAGCGAGCGCTGCCGCGCCGAGGCGACCTTCTCCTCCTGCGCCATGCGCGTCTGCTTCTGCTCGAGCCAGCCGGAGTAGTTCCCCTCGTATGGCACGCCGCGCCCGCGGTCGAGCTCGAGGATCCACTTCGCGACGTTATCGAGGAAGTAGCGGTCGTGCGTGATCGCGACGACCGTCCCTGGGAACGTCTCGAGGTACTTCTCGAGCCACGCGACCGACTCGGCGTCGAGGTGGTTCGTCGGCTCGTCGAGCAGCAGCATGTCGGGCTGCTCGAGCAGCACGCGGCAGAGGGCGACGCGGCGCTTCTCTCCGCCGGAGAGGTTCTTCACGCCGGCGTCGCCCGGCGGGAGGCGCAGCGCGTCCATCGCGACCTCGATGCGGTTGTCCAGGTTCCAGAGATCGAGCGTGTCGATGCGCTCCTGCACCTTGCCCTGCTCCTCGATGAGCGCGTTCATCTCGTCGTCGCTCATCGGCTCGGCGAACTTCGCCGAGATCGCCTGGAACTTGTCGAGCAGCGCGCGCTGGTCCTTCACGGCGAGTTCGACGTTGCCGCGCACGTCGAGCGATTCGTCTAGCTGCGGCTCCTCCCGCAGGTAGCCGATCTTCGTGCCCTT
>CAYSAR010000145.1:0-6323 GCA_964428985.1 uncultured Gemmatimonadaceae bacterium
ACAAAGAGTCGAGCATCCCGCAGCTCCTGACGAGCGACCTCACGCGGCAAGCCGGCTGCTTCGTGCTACTATCATGCGACGGGGCCGACGAGCTCTTCGGCGGCTATGGCTCGCAGCACAAGTTCGTGCTCCTCCACCGCCTCGCGACGCTGCTGCCGTCGCGCGCTGCACGGGAGAAGCTGCTCGACGGCGCGCTGCGCGCGCGGATCGTGCGCGCGCAGGATGCGCCACGCGTCCGGGAGTACTTCGCGCGTCGCGCGCCGTACATGGGCACCGCCGCGCTCGCCGGCGAGGATGAGCTCATCGCGCTGCTCGACGCCGAGGGCCCGCTGCCGCGCGCGCCACGCGCCGCCGGTCCCTCGCTCGGCGACCTCTGTCGCTTCGACTTCGCGCGGCGGATCCCCGACGACCTGCTCGTGCGCACCGATCGCGCGACGATGGGCGCGTCGATCGAGACGCGCGTGCCGTTCCTCGACCATGACCTCATCGCGCTCGTGAACCGCCTGCCGGGGCCGGCGCGCATGCTGCCCGGCGTGAGCAAGGTCGTCCCGCGGCTGCTCGCGCGGCGCTGGGGCGTGCCGATGCGCACGATCGCGCATCGCAAGATCGGCTTCCAGCTCCCGCTCGGCGCTTGGTTCCGCGGTCCGATGCGTGGGTTCTGGGATCGCGTCCTGCGGGAACGCGCGGTGCCCGGCCTGCGCTACGAGGAGGTGGCCCGCCTGCTGGACTCGCACGTCGCCGGGCGCGGTCACTTCGAGGAGATGCTCTGGCGCATCGCGGCGCTCGAGTCGTGGCACCGCCGGTGGGTCGCCGGAGAGGTCACCCTGCCGAAGCCCGTAGCACCGACGCACGAACCGGTCGCCGACCTGTCGCTCGTCACCGCACCGCCACTCACCGCCCAACCCGCGAGCGCGCTCGCCCTCCCATGACCTCCCCGCCACGCGAACGCACGCTGACGCTTGTGAAGGAGCCGCCGACGAACGGCCGCACCGCGTCCCCGCCGAAGCCGCGCGAGAGCGCGCACGGCGCACCGGCACGACCGCGCCTGCTCCTGCTCGCGCAAACGCTGCCCTTCCCGCCCGACGGCGGCGTGAACATCCGCATCTTCAACGTGCTGCGGCTTCTCGCGCGCACGTACGACGTCACGTTGCTCTGCTTCGTGCGTCGCGCTGAGCGCCACGAAGCCGGGGCCGTCGCCGCCGGCATCGCCGGCCTCCTGCCCTACGCCGACGTCGCCGTCTTCCCGATCCCGCAGGAGTACAACCGGCTCCGCCTCGTGTGGGATCATCTGCGCAGCGTCATCTCGCGGCGTGCCTACACCTGGTACTCGTACGAGTCACGCGATTTCGCCGCGCGGCTCCGCTCGCTGCTCGCGTCGCGGACGTTCGACGTCGTGCAGATCGACAGTCTCGACCTCGCCGCCTATCTCCCGATGCTGGATGGACTGCCGGTCGTCTGCGTCCACCACAACGTCGAGTCCACGCTGCTGCACCGACGCGCACAGCTCCAACCGACGCGGTGGCGTCGCGCGTACCTGCATTTCCAGGCGCGGCTGCTCGCGCGCCTCGAGCGGGAGTGGTGTCCGAAGGTCGCGCTCAATGTCGCGGTCAGCGATGCCGACCGCATCGCGTTGCATCTCCAGGCCCCCGAAGGACGCTACACGACCGTGCCGAACGGCGTCGACGTCGACCGGTTCCAGCCGGCCTTCGCGCGCGAGGATGGCATCGTCTCGACCGGCGGTCTCAACTGGTTCCCGAACGCCGACGCGCTCACGCACTTCACCGAGGACATCCTGCCACGCGTGCGATCGTTGCGTCCAGGGACGCGCGTGCGCTGGGTTGGCCGCGCCGAAGAGGAGGAACGGCAGAAGGTCTGGGCCTCGTCACGCGTCGAGCTCACCGGCTACGTCGACGACGTGCGCCCCTACGTGCAGGAGGGCGCCTGCTTCGTCGTGCCGCTCCGCGTCGGCGGCGGCACGCGGCTCAAGATCCTCGACGCTTGGGCGATGGGAAAGGCGGTCGTGAGCACCTCGGTCGGCTGCGAGGGTCTCGCGGCGATCGACGGCGTGAACATCCTCATCCGTGACGATCCGGCCGAGTTCGCGGAGGCGATCGTGCAGGTCCTCAAGGATCGCGGGCTCCGCGAGCGTCTCGGACGGGCCGCGCGCCGGACGGTCGAGGAGCGCTACAGCTGGGACGTCATCGGCACCGGGCTGCGACGCTCGCTTGACGAGCTGCGCCGCGTGAACCGGCCGCTGGCGGTGCGCTGATGGACGCCGTCGCCGCCCGCCGTCCCTGGGACGGGCTCCGCCTCGCGCTCTGCGCCGCGGTGCTCACGTCGGTCTGGCGCATCCAGGACCTCTTCCCGGCGCTCGCCCCGCTCAAGCTGCCGACGCTGATGCTGCTCGTGCTGCTCGCGTGGATGGTCATCAGCCCGCGCGAGCAGGTGCGCGCCGCGATCGTGACGCGCAAGAACGTCATGCGCGGACTCTTCGCCATCGCCGCGCTCTCCGTGCTGAGCATCCCGACGAGTCTCTACGTCGGGCTCTCCGTGGAGTTCCTGGTCAAGAGCGTCGTGCCGGCGATCATCCTCGCGGTCGCCGCCGCCGCCGCGGTCTATACCGTCTCCGACGCGCGGCGCGTCGCGGCGATCCAGGTCGGCGGCGCGGTGCTCTACGCGATCGTCATCCTCACGCGCTTCGAGGTCGGCGAAGGCGGACGCCTCGGCTCGCTCGTCTACTACGACGCGAACGACCTCGGCATGCTCATGGTCTGCACGTTGCCGGTCGCGCTCTACTTCCTCGGGCACGCGCCGCGTCCCTGGCAGCGCTTCGCCTCGCTCATGGCGATCGGCCTCTTCCTCGCGACGATCGCGAAGACCGGCTCGCGCGGCGCCTTCGTGGCGCTCGTCGCCGTCGGGCTCTACATGCTCGTCCGCTATTCCACGGTGAACGTCATGCACCGCATGATCACCGTCGCTGGTCTCGTCGTGCTCTTCGTCGCGACGACCGGCGCCCAGTACTGGGATGCGGTGTCGACCTTGCTGAACCCGAAGGCCGACTACAACTGGATCGGCAACACCGATGGCGGGCGCATGGCGATCTGGCAGCGCGGCATCGGCTACATGGTCGACCGTCCGCTGACGGGCGTCGGGCTCGCCGCGTTCCCGACGGCCGAGGGGACGATCTCCCCGCTCGCCGAGCGCCAGATGTTCGGCCGCGGCGTGAAGTGGTCGGCCGCGCACAACTCGTTCGTGCAGGTCGGCGCCGAGTTGGGCGTGCTCGGGCTCCTCGTCTTCGCGGCGATGGTGTTCGGCGCGCTGCTCATGGCGGCGCGGCTCGCGCGCGATGCCCTGCGCCGCGGTGAGCTCGGCCTCGCCGCATTCGCGCAGGCGCAGGCCGCCGGCATGGTGGGATACGTCGTCGCCGGCTCCTTCCTTTCGCAGGCGTACGCGCCGTTCCTGTTCGTGTCGCTCGGCCTCATCGTCGGGCTCGACGTCGCGGCGCGGCTCGCGTGGCGGCAGCAGGCGCTCGCCGCGCAGGTCGTCGAGGGGACCGCATGACGCCACCGGTCGTCCGGCGCGCGCCGACGCGTGTGCTCGTCACCGACGGGGACACGCGCACGGCACTCGCCTGTGTCCGCTCGCTGGTCGCCGCGGGGCACGAGGTCTGGGTTGCCGGCGACGGTCGGCGCACGCTCGCCGGCGTCTCGCGCGGCGTGCAGGCCGCCGTCATCGACGAGTCGCCGCTCGAGCATCCCGACGCCTTCGCGCGCGCCGTCGCACGGCTCGCACGGCGACGGCTCATCGACATCGTCCTTCCCGTGGCCGACGCCTCGGTCGAGTCGCTGCTCGCGCATCGACACCTGCTCCCGCAGGACGTCGTGCTACCGCTGCCGGCGCTCGAGACGTTCCGCCGGGGCACCGACAAGGCGCAGATGCTCGACACGGCGCGCGCCGCGGGCTTCGCGGTGCCCGACTCGTTCCACCTCGAGGATGCGCGCGACGTCGACGCGGCGATCGCTGCCGTCCGCTTCCCCGCCGTGCTCAAGCCGCATCGCTCCGTCGTGACCGACGGCAGCGGCGCGACGCACAAGCTCGATGTCGAACTCGTGCAGGATGCCGACGACCTGCGCCGCGTCGTCGCGCTGCTCCCGCCAGCCGCCTTCCCCGCGCTCGTGCAGCAACGCATCCGCGGTCCGGGCGAGGGGCTCTTCGCGCTGCGCTGGGAGGGACGCATCGTCGCGTCGTTCATGCATCGACGGCTCCGCGAGAAGCCACCGTGGGGCGGCATCAGCGTGCTGCGCGAGAGTGTCGCGCCGGCACCGGCGCTCGTCGAGGCGACGTCGGCGCTCCTCGCCTCGCTCGACTGGCAGGGCGTCGCGATGATCGAGTGCAAGCGCGACGTCGCCACCGGGCGCCATGTGTTCATGGAGCTGAACGGTCGGCTCTGGGGTTCGTTGCAGCTGGCGATCGACGCGGGCGTGGACTTCCCCGCGCTCCTCGTCGCCTGCGCCGCGGGTGAGCCGGTCGTCGCGCCCATCTCGTACACGGCCGGCGTCCGCACGCGCTGGACGTGGGGCGATGTCGACCATCTCTATGCGCGGCTCGCGAAGTCGCCCGCGCAGCTGCGGCTCGAGGCGCCCTACCCGGGCCGCGCCGCCGTCGTCCGCGACTTCGTGCTCGACACGTTCAGGACGCGCCCCGAGGTCGAGCGGCTCTCCGACCCGATGCCCGCCGTCCTCGAGTGCGCGCGCCGACTGTTCGCCGGTTGGAACGGCGGCCGCACGACCGAGTCGAGCGCACCGAAGAACGCCGAGGCCCGCGCGCGCCGGCTGAAGCGCTCGTCGATCGCGACGGGCGACCCGCGCTCCCCCGCGACGAACTGGCGGTAGCGCCGCGAGAGCACCGCGGCGATGCCATCGGGGTCGGACGCGGGCACGACGTTCGCCGCGCTCCCGCGCAGCAGCCGACCTACCGCGCCCGTCGGCGACGCGATCGCGAGGATCCACGCGTCGAAGCGCATGTACTCGTACAGCTTGCCGGGGATCACCATGTCGGCGTCCTGCGGCAGCATCACGAGCACCGAGGCGCGCGAGAGGAACTTGAGCGCCTCCGACCGTTTCTGCGTCGGCAGCAGGCGCACGTACTCCCCCACGCCGCACTCGGCGGCGATGCGCGAGAGCGGGATCCCGTTCGCGCGCTCGACCTGGCCCATGAGTTCGATCCCGGCCTCATCGGGCGTGAGCCCCTCGTCCCGCACGAACTTCGCGAAGGCGCGGAAGAGCGAGCCGGGGTCACGATCGAGATAGATCGTCCCCGCGTACGCGACGACGAAGCGCTCGCGCGGTCCGGGCGGCGGCAGCGGGTCGTCGTCGTAGCCGTTCGGCACGTCGACGATGCGCGCGTCGGGATAGAGTCGCCGCATCGCATCCCCGACCGGCGCCGAGTTCGCGACGACGAGCGCCGCCTGCGCGATCGTGCGGCGCTCCTCGTGGCGCGCGAGGCGGATCGCGACCGGGCTCGCGACCGATTCGGGCAGGCGCTGCGCGATGCTCCAGGGATCGCGCAGGTCGGCGACGAACGGGATCCCGGTCGCCTGCGACACGCGTCGCCCGGCGACGCAGGAACTGAACGGCGGGCCGCATCCGACGACGACCTTGTGCTCGTCGGCGTCGTACACGGCGAGCGCCGCGTCGGCCGCGTCGCGCGCCCAGCGCTGGAGCCGCAGATGCGCGACCCAGGCGAAGTACGCGCGCAGGACGTCGCGCCCGCTGCTCGGCGTGCCGAGCTCCGACGCGGCGAACGACGACTCGGGCGGCACCGGACGCGGCATGAGCCGACGCCAGAGCTTCGCGAGCCGGTCCTCCAGCGTCTCGAACCAGAAGCGCCGCATCCGCACGCCGATGCGCCGGACGCCCGCCGGCAGGTCGGCCAGTCGCTCGAGATCGGGTGACTCGATCGACGCGTCGTCGCGCATGATGACGTCGAGTCCCCATCCGCGGTCGGCCGCGTGCTTCGCGAACTTCTGCCAGCGCAGACTGCCGATCGCCGGGTCGGGTGCGAAGTGGTAGCAGATCAGCAGGATGCGGCCACGCGAGGCGAGCGGTCGGGACTGGGTCCCGTTCCCGTTCTCGCTCGACGGTTCCGCCGGCGACGCGCCCGGCGCAGGCGCGACCGTCGATGCCGCGGCCACCGAAGCGTCGGCGCTTCCCCCGCCCCGCAGCAGCGCGAGCACTTCGCGGAGCTTGTGCCGATGGAAGGCGTAGACGACGCCACCATACGCGACCGCGCCGGCGGCGACCGCCGCCGCGAGCTCGGTGACG
>CAYSAR010000146.1:0-6300 GCA_964428985.1 uncultured Gemmatimonadaceae bacterium
GCGGCATCATCGAGGCGGGGCGCCTCACCGAGTACGGCAGGAAGGTCGAAGCGATGCCGGTCGACCGCGCGTGGGCCGAGCTCCTCGTGCACTGCGACGACGAGCTCCTGCCGTACGTCGCGGTCATGGCGAGCGTCGAGTCGCTGCACCGCATGACACGTGAGGATCGCGACCTCGACGGCCTCGTCGTCGCGGGGAGCGACCACCTCACGACGTACAACGTGTACGCCGAGGCGTTCACGACCTGCGGCTACCTCGGCGAGGTGTACGGGCTGCCGCGGCAGCTCTTCGACGAGGGGATAGAGCGCTGGGCCGAGCGCCGCGGGGTGCTCGTGAAGGCGATCGAGGACGCGGCGCTCGCGATGGCGAGCATCTATCGCTCGGTTGGGCTGCCGCTGCCGCAGCGCATGCCGCGCACGACGGGGAAGGTCGAGCGGCGCTTCGTCGAGCTGCTCGCGCGCATCATGCCGTTCGACCTCGTCATCGACGAGCGCACGGCGAACGGCGACGAGGCGCGCGTCTCGAAGACAAGCGTGTGCGGGAGCTGGGGCGCCGTCGCCGGCACGCTGCGCTACTTCGCCGACAAGTTCGGCATCCCGCGCGCCGCGATCGAGGGGACGCAGGTGCCGATGGATCTCGTGCGTCGCAACGCGACGGCGCACGCACCGCGGCTCGCCTACGACCCGCAGCGCAAGGAGCGGCCGTTCTCGCTCGAGCGGCGTGTCACGTACTTCGGGTTCGAGCTCGAGCGCGAGCGGGAGCCGATCCACGGCTTCCCTGCCGGCATGGAGGCCGAGGCGCGCCGGATCCTCGCCGAGGCACTCGCACGCGGCGAGGCGCGGCACCCGGCGGCGAACCGCAATCGCCAGGCGATCGAGGAGGTACGCGAGGCGTACCGTCGCTCGGGCGGTCGCACGGCGCGCCTCGGCCAGCGCGAGCTCGCGGCGTGGTACCTCGAGCGGCTCGCCGGGGTCGGTGACCTGCACACGTTCCGTGCCGCGCCCCTGCGCCTCGACGCCGACGATTTCGTGTCGCGCGAGGAGCGCGAGCGGCTGATGCGCCTGCCCGGCGCGGCCGAGGTGCGCGACCGCACCGTCTCGCTGCACTACGAGGTGGAAGAGGGCACCGATGGCCCGATCGGCGTCGTGCGCATGCAGCTGCCGGAGAAGCTCGCGCGCACGCTCGTCGAGGAGGAGTTGCCGGTGCTCGATCGCCCGCTGCGCTTCGCCGTGAACCGCGGCGCGCGTGGCAGCGCGAAGGGCGACACGCTCGCCGAGGTGCAGGAGGCGCTCGATCGGCCATGGACGCCGGAGGAAGCGCGCGAGTCGCGCGATCCACGCGGCAAGGGCATGGCCCGCGGCGCTCGCGACGACCGGCAGCGACGCGCGCATGAATCGCGCCACGGTCGCGCCGACGGGCGCGGCCGTCGCCGGCGTCGCTAGCCATACGGCGCGGCGCGCACGCGCGCATGCATGATGCGCGCCAATGGCGACGTGCAACGCGCACCAACATGCAGCGATGCACCGATGCGCGTCCTGGCGCGTCACGCGCACATCCCGACGAGGGAACACGAGGGGTATACGAATGTCCCGATGACATGACTGAGCAACCGATCGGACGTCAGGAGGAGATCCGATGGCTACGATGGCCGCAACCGCCGAGCTGTTCTCGCGCGCGGACTCGCTCGATGCGAGCGCCCGCCGCGCACTGTTCGACGTCGAGGCGATGGCGCAGCTCGACGCGCTCTACTCCTTCGCGCTCAAGCTCACGCGCGCACGCGAGGACGCGGAGGACCTCGTCAGCGACACGCTGCTGCGCGCGTTCCAGCGCTGGGACCAGTACCGCCTGGGCACGAACATCCGTGCGTGGCTTTTCACGATCCTCTACCACGCGTTCGTGAGCCGCACGCGCCGCGTCGATGCGCGCGAGGTGCAGCCGCTCGAGGACGAGGATGGGCGCGAGGTGCACCAACCCGTCGGCGAGGCCGACCCCGAGGGAGCGTTCTATGACTCGTTCATCGATCGCGAGGTCGTCGATGCGATCGTGCGGCTGCCGAGCGAGTATCGCGCCGCCGTCGTAATGAGCGACCTGCACGGTCTCAAGTACTCGGAGATCGCCGAGGCGCTGCACGTGCCGGAGGGCACGATCAAGTCGCGGCTCTTCCGCGGCCGGCGGCTCTTGCAGCGGAAGCTGCGGGGCTACGCCGAGGCGATGGGCTACATCAAGCCCGCCGTCGACGCGACCGCTGTGCCTTAGCGCGATTCCCGCAGGTGCGCATGTCGCACCACCGGCGCGTGTGCGAGCGCGTGAGGTCGACAAAGACGCGCGGGCAGCGCCGATCGGCGCAGGAGCGGACGCGCAGCAGCTCGCCCTGCACGAGCGCGTCGACGGCGGACTCGACGACCGGGATCACGAGGCCGGCGAACGCGTCGCCGACGGGGACGAAGCTGCGCACGTAGCCACCGTCGGGCAGCGCCTCGACGCGCCGCGCGCCGACCGAGCGACCGAGCACGCGGTTCACCTCGGCGAGGGCGGCCTCGCGCGCGCGTTCGCCGTGGTCGGTGCGACCGCGCTCGGCGAGCGCGCGCAGGGCGGCGCGGATCCGTCGTGCCTCGACGAGCGCGGCCGCGGCGCCTGACGGCTGCTCGACCGCGCGACGCTGGAGCGCGGCGGTGCGCTCGGCGTCGATGATGCGCGCGGCGTGCAGCCAGTCTAGGTAGCGTTCGAACGAGGGGATCGTGTCGACGCGGACGCCGAGGCGCGCGTCGTCGGTGTTCACGAAGTCGAGCCAGAGCCGTCCACCGACGAACACGAAATCCATCGCGCGAAGATAGCGCGCGTCGGCGCGGCGCCGGTAGATTCGGCCCATGTCGGTCGATCGTTCCATCCGTCGCATCGCCGTCGGCTCGGCGAACCCGGTGAAGCTCGCGGCCGCGCGTGAGGTGCTCAAGACGTTCGCGCCTCGCGCGACGATCGAGGCGCGCGCCGTCCCGAGCCACGTGAGCGACCAGCCGTTCGGGGACGAGGAGACGATCCGCGGCGCGCGGACGCGCGCGATCCTCGCGCGGGAGCTGCTCGACGCGGACATGGGCGTCGGGCTCGAGGGCGGTGTCGTCGATGGGCCAGGCGGCATGCGCACCTGTGCGTGGTGCGCGCTCGTCCATCGCGACGGGCGCGAGGGCGTCGGCGGGTCGCTGGCGATGCCGTTGCCGGACGGGGTCGCGGCACTCGTGCGCGGTGGGGAGGAACTCGGTCACGCGATGGACCGCTTCGCCGAGACGCGCGGCACGAAGCACGGGGCGGGGGCGGTGGGCATCCTCACCGCCGGACGCATCGATCGGCAGGGGGCGTACGAGGTGCTCGTGACCTACGCGCTGGCGCCGTTCGTGACGGCGGACTTCTTCCGCCGACAGTGAGCTGACCTCCGCGTTCTCGCCACAGGGGCACAGGGGCTGTACTAACCCCGCTTCGACGGCCGCAGCACGAGCACCGGCTTTCCCGCGCTCCGGATCAGCTTGTCCGCCACCGATCCGACGAACAGCCGCGAGATGCCGCGACCCTGCGTCGCGATCGCGAGGCAATCGGGATCGAGCTCCTTCACCTGCTCGAGCAGCGTGCGCGTCACCGAGACGTGCTCGACGACGATCGCGCTCGCGTGCACGCCCTCGCCCTCGAGCCGCCTCGCGACGGCGTCGAGGTCCATCTTCGCCGCCTGCGCGCCGACGTCGAGACCGAAGCGATCGGGCACGCCGCCGGTCATCGACGAGAGCACTTCCATCGGCACGTAGGGCGTGACGACGCGCAGCAACGTGATGCGCGCGCCCGTCGCGAGCGCGAGGTCGCGCGCCGCAGGGAGGATCGCCGCCGCGCTGTCGCTCCCATCATGCGTGACGACGATCGTCCGCGGCGTGAACGCCGCGACGGGGCCGTCCTCTTGCTCGGGCAACGCGAGCACCGGACGGTGCGCATGGCGGATGACGGCATCGGCGACCGAGCCGAGCCACCCTGGCGCGAAGCCACCGGCGCCGTGCGTCGTCATGACGATCAGGTCGGCATGCACGTCGTCGGCGACCTGCGTGATGAGCCCCGCGGCGCTGCCGTCATCCACATGCACGACGGTGCGGACCCCCCACTCCTTGCCGGCCTCGGCCGCCTTCGCCTCCACGTACTCGCGCGCGCGCGTCCGCAACAGCTCATCGGTCGCGAGCATGTCCTGCGTGATGACGCCTTCGGCCGTCGCGCCGATGATCGCCAGTGGGGCGTGCGCACGGACGAGGTGCACGGCACCGCCGGTGCGCCGCGCGAGGTCGAACGCGACCGGCAGCGCGCGCTCGGCGAGCGCGGAACCATCGAGGGGGACGAGCAAGGTGCGGATCATGGGATCTCCGGCAGGGTCGACGACGTTGCCGCGACGCGGCGCCCATAGGCATTGTACGGTTCTACACGCCCGTCCTCCAATAGGACCTTCCCTGTCCCGACGTCAGGAAAACCCCGTGTCCGAAGCTCGCGCCTCCGCCGTGCCGTCGACGCTCCCCTTCGCCGTCCGTGAGCGCGTGCGCTGGAGCGACTGCGACCCGCTGGGCATCATCTATTACGGCGCGTACGTCCGGTACTTCGAGGCGGCAGAGCACGAGATGTTCCGCGCGGCCGGCTTGCCGTACGAGGTGATGCGCGTCCAGCGCCAGGTGCAGCTGCCGCGCAAGGCGTTCGCCGTGGAGTTCCACTCGCCGGCGCAGATGGACGAGCTGCTCGAGGTGCAGGTCGGCGTCGCGCGCATCGGCGAAACGTCGATCACGATGCGGTTCGAGGCCTACGAGGCGACGCGGGGCACGCACCGCGCGAGCGCGACGCTCACGGTGGTCTGCGTCGAGAAAGAGAGCATCACGAAGCGGCCGCTGCCGGACTTCGTGAAGGACGCGCTCAAGCCGTACCGGGTGGCGTGACGCGGCGCGCGCCGCTCGAGGGCGGCGTCGAGTGGCTGCGGGCTTCCATCGCGCGGCTCACGCGCTTCTGGAGCCGCTGGAGCCCGTCATACGCGGCGTACTTGAAGGCGTCACCGAGCGTGGGATAGTTGAAGACGGCGTCAATGAAGTAGTCGAGCGGCCCGTTGAACGCGAGCACCGCCGCCGGCACGTGGATCATCTCGCACGCGCCCTCGCCCATGACGGCGGCGCCGAGCAGGCGACGATCGTCGGTCGCGAAGACGAGCTTCACGAACCCCTCGGTGTCGCCGATGATCTGCCCGCGCGGGTTGATGCGGAACGACGACTTGCCGACCTCGACGGCGTGCCCCTTCGCGAGCGCCTCCTCCTCCCCGAGCCCGACGGTCGCGATCTCGGGGACGGTCCAGACGCCGTACGGGAGCACGGGGGACATCGCGGTCTTGTACCGCAGGTCGAACGCGTGACAGACGGCGACGCGCGCCTGTTCCATCGCGGTGCTCGCGAGCGCGGGGAATCCGATGACGTCGCCGGCGGCGATGACGCGCGGATTGGAAGTGCGGTAGCGCTCGTCGACCGTGACGAAGCCGCGCGCGTTCGTGCGCACGCCGGCGACGTCGAGGCCGAGGTCCCGCGTCGCCCCCTCGCGGCCGGCGCAGTAGAGCACGCAGTCGGCGGCGATCGCGCGGCCGTCCGCGCAGTGGACGGTCGCGATGCCGTCGGCGACGTCGATGCGTCGAACGGCGCAATCGAGCAGGACCTGGATGCCGAGCCGGCGCGTCATCTCCACGCGCAGCGCGTCGGAGAGGTCGCCGTCGAGTTGCGCGAGGAGGCGTTCGCGCGCGTTCACGAGCGTGACCTTCACGCCGAGCGCGGCGAAGATGCCGGCGTACTCGCAGCCGATGACGCCGCCGCCGATGACGACGAGACGACGCGGGATCTCGGTGAGCGAGAGGACGTCATCGCTGTCAACGACGACGCGGCCGTCGAACGGGACGTCGGCGGGATGCACGGGGCGCGACCCGGTCGCGAGCAGGAACGTGCCCGCGGTGATGCGGCGCGGCTCCTCCCGATGGCGCGTGACCTCGATCGCGTCGGCGGCGACGAAGCGCGCGTGGCCCTGGAACTGGTCGACCTTGTGGCGCTCGAGGTTGTTCGTGATGAGCTGCCAGCACGACTCGACGACGGCGCGCTCGCGATGCATGAAGTCGCCGATTGTGATGTCGGGCTTCACGCGCATCTCGACGCCATAGAGGCCGCGCTGCCGGAGGCCGCTCAGGTGGAGCGCGGTCTCGCGGAGCGTCTTCGAGGGGATCGTCCCGGTGTTGACGGCGGCGCCGCCGGGCTTCGGGGCCTTCTC
>CAYSAR010000147.1:0-6281 GCA_964428985.1 uncultured Gemmatimonadaceae bacterium
TCCTCGGCGAGGAGCTCCTCGCGTTCGGAGAGGTCGAGCAGGCGCCCATGGTCACGCAGGTGGTCGTCGAGCCCGCGCGCGGCGACGGTCGTCGGTTCATAGTGCTCGCGATCGTCGCGCTCCTCGCGCACGCCGCCGACGTCGAAGCCGTTGAGGAGGATCGCCTCCCACTGCGACTCGTCGTCGGTCGTCGACGCCGGCGGTTCGCCGAGCTCGGCCTCGTTCGTCGCGTCGGCCTCGGCCGCCGTCTCCTCCCCCGCCTCGGCCTCGTCCTCCTCTTCCTCGACGAGGTCGAGGAACGGATTCACGAGCAACTCCTGCTTGAGATGCTGCTGGAGGTCGAGCAACGGCATGTAGAGCATGTCCATCGCCTGGTACAGGCGAGGGTTGATCTTCAGCTCCTGGCCGAGCCGGACGGATTGTTGCAGGCCGGCCTTCATGACGCCGCCACCCCGAGCGGCCGGTCGCGGCGCTCGGCCTCGAAGCGCGCGCGCAGGCGCGCGGTCAGCGTCGGGCCGAAGTAGACGCGCGACACGTCCTCGTCCTCGAGCAGCTCGCGCACCGGGCCCGAGACCATGACCGCGCCCTCGAACATGATGTACGCGCGGTCGACGATGTCGAGGGTCTGTTCGACGTTGTGGTCCGAGATCAGCACGCCGATGCCGCGGTCCTTGAGCGAGGCGACGATCGACTGGATGTCGTGCACGGCGATGGGGTCGACGCCGGCGAAGGGTTCATCGAGCATCATGAACTTCGGTTGCGTCACGAGCGCGCGCGTGATCTCGAGACGGCGACGCTCGCCGCCGGAGAGCGCGTAGGCCTTGCTCTTGCGCAGGTGCTTGATCTTGAGCTCGTCGAGCAGGCCCTCGAGGCGCCGCTCGCGCTCGACGCGCGAGAGCGGCAGCGTCTCGAGGATCGCGAGCACGTTCTCCTCGACCGTCAATTTGCGGAAGATCGACGGCTCCTGCGAGAGGTAGCCGATCCCGCGCCGCGCGCGCTTGTACATCGACATGCGCGTGACGTCCTGCCCATCCAGCCGGATCTGGCCGGCGTCGGGGGCGATCAGCCCGGTGAGCATGTAGAACGTCGTCGTCTTGCCGGCGCCGTTCGGCCCGAGGAGGCCGACGATCTCCCCCTGACGCAGCTCGATCGCGACCTTGTTGACGACGTTGCGCTTGCGGTAGGTCTTCACGAGGCCCTGCGCCGAGAGGACGCTGTGCCCGGCGACGCGCGCGGTGCCCATCGGCGGCGTCCGGCGCGCGACGGTGCTGTGCTCACCCGTCACCCTGAGCGTGTGGCGCAACGCGTCGGCGTCGTTCGCGAGCTGGGCCCGCAGCTCGCCGCGGAGCTGGATGCGCGCTTCCTCATCGAGGTGGGCGACCGGCTCGATCGCCCCGGCCGCCGCGAGCCGCGGCAGCACGACCCGACCGAGGTGCGCGCGGACCTCGTCGACGCTGAGTCGCCCGGCCTCGACGCCGACATCGCGGCCCTCGGTGCGCAACAGGTCGAGGTGGTCCTGCCGATACGCGAGCACGACGTCATGGAACGAGGCGCTCCCGTGCGCGTCGGCGCGCTGGCAGATCGCCAGCAGGCAGAGCGTCGTCGAGCGGTCCCCGCCCGTGTAGCGCTCGAGGTCCGACGGCCGCAACGGCAACGAGGCCGTCATGGGCGCCTCCCCGGCGGCGTCGTCCCGCGTCGCGATGCCACGGTGTCCGCCGGCACGGGTTCGAGGTACAGCCCCGAGGCCCGGTCCACCACGTCCACGCTGGTCATCTCGCCGTCGGTGAACGCCACCTTGATGATACGCCCCCGGTTGTAGCTGATGCTCGGCGGTCCCTTCGACCCATCCGAGCGGCCCAGCTGGTAGAACGCGCTCGCGTTCCCCGACGCGAGCACCTCGCGCATGCGGGGTTGCGCCGTGCTGTCGGCGACCGCCGCGCTATCGAACTGCGCGATGATCGTGTCACCGTGGATCCAGTCCGGCTCGTCGGTCACGACGGTCGAGTCCGCGCGCGACGTCGCCCGCGCCTCGCCGACCGCATGCACCTCGCGCAGGCGCTGGCCCGGCATGTGGATGTCGAGCGAGTCGGCATCGATGCGCTGGGCCGGCGCGTCGGCGCGGGCGCGGCCGCCCCACGCATACACACGCTCGATGCGCTGCTCACGCAACCGAAGGTCGACCGAGTCGGCGGTGAGCGTCAGCGAGTCGCTCACGACGCGCCCGCTGTCGGCGGCACGCACGCGTTCGAGGCGCCGATTGCGCGACCAGAGGTCGATGACCGTGCCATCGAGCGTGAACGAGCGCTCGCCCCGCCCGACGATGACCGGGTCGCGCAGGAGTCGCGCGAACTCGATGCCGTTGTCGAGCATCGCCGAGTCGGACGTGGCGCGCAGGTCGGTGCGCTCGATGACGACGTTCCCCGAGGCCCACATCAGGGAGTCGTTCTCGGAGATGACGAGGTCGGCGAGGAGGTCGGTCGAGTCGGCGGTGGCGCTCGCGCTGTCGCCGGCCTCGGTGGGGCTCATGCGCACGAATGGACGGCCGGTCGCCGTGAGACGCGACCGCTCGCGCACGCCGGGCACCGCGCGCAGGTACTCGACGCGCGGGCCGCGGAAGCGGGTGCCCTTCGCCGAGAGACCGGTCACGTCGCCTTCGGCGACGAGGCGTTCGTCGATCGTGAAGTAGGTCATGCGGTCCGAGGTGAGCCGCATCCCGGCCTCGGTGTAGCGCACGTTGCGGTAGAGGTTGAGCTGTCCGCGGTCCTGGAAGTACTCGGCGCTGTCGGCGAGCAGGCGATTGCCCTGTCCCTCGCACGTCGCGTCGACGCCGCCGCCGATGAACGTGTTGCGACCGCCGCTCGGCGTGCGGACCATCGAGGAGCGCGTCGAGTCCATGCCGGTGATCACGACCTCGCAGGGCTTCGTTCGCTCACGGGCCTGCGCGCCCGCCTCGGGCGCGACGACGCACGTCGCGGCGAGCACCACGAATACGGGGCGCGCGACGTTCACGGCCGCGAGAGGTTGATCGTCCCACCCCGTCCCTGCTCGAGGCGCAGCACGCGCACGACCGAGAGGTTCGGGTCGGCGCGGAAGCCGACGCCGCTCATCGCCTTGTTGCCGGGCTCGGTGAGCACGAACGCGGAGTCGGACGACACTTCGTCCTGTCGTCGGTCGTAGCGGATTTGGTTCGTGCGCAGCACGCGGCCGTCGACTGACGTGATGACGACGTCGCCCCACGCCTCGAGGTTCTGCGTGCGCGTGTCGAAGCGCGCGAGGCGCGCGACGACCGTCGCCTCCTTCGTCCCGGTCGCGCCGAAGAAGTCGCCGTTCACCTGCCGCAGCATGGCGCGCGTGTTCTGGTCGAGGAAGAGCGCCGTGTCGGCGAACACCTCGGCGCGCAGCACGCCCCCGTCGGTGATGCTCGTGCGGAAGCCGAACGCGACGTGGTCGGCGGAATCGAGCATCACGTCGACGACGCCCGCCTGAGCCGGCGCCTTCGGTTCGCTCCCGCACGCGACCGTGACCGCCACGGACGCGGCGAGCGCGATCGCCCGACCGACGCCGCGCGTCACGCCGCCCCCGCGCGCATGAGATCGTGCAGGTGCACGACGCCGACGACGCGATCGTCGCCGTCGAGCACCGGCAGCGCGACGATGCCGTGCGTCTCCATGAGATGGACCGCCGCACCGGCGAGGTCACCCGCGCGCGTCGCCTTCGGCGTGCGCGTCATGACGCGCGCGACGGGGATCGGGAAGATGTCCGTTTCCTGCTCCATCAACCGCGTGAGGTCGCCGGTCGTGACGACGCCGAGAAGCCGGCGCTCGTCGTCGATGATCATGCAGATGCCGCGCCGCTCGGCGAGCTGGACCACCGCCTCGCGCATCGACGCGCGCTCGGGGAGCATCGGGATGTCGACCGCGACCATGACATCGCTCACGCGCAGCAGCAGCTTGCGGCCGAGCGAGCCGCCGGGGTGGAAGCGCGCGAAGTCCTCGCGCCGGAATCCCTTCTCCTCGAGCAGCGCGACGGCGAGCGCATCGCCCAGCGCGACGGCGACGGTGGTGCTGGTGGTGGGAGCGAGGTCATGGGGACATGCCTCCTCGCGGACCCAGCCATCCAGGGACACCGTGCTGTTCCTCGCGAGGGTGGATGATCGGTCGCCGGTGATGGCGACGCACGGTACCCCCAGTCGTGTGAGCTGTTCCAGCAATGGGAGCAACTCTTGCGTCTCGCCGCTCTTCGAGAGGAGCACGGCGACATCGTGACTGCCGACGATGCCGAGATCGCCGTGCACGCTCTCGGTCGGATGCATGAACATCGCCGGCGTGCCGGTGCTCGTCATCGTCGCGGCGATCTTGCGCGCGATGAGTCCTGACTTGCCGATGCCCGATACGATCACGCGGCCGGTCGAGTGGCGGATGAGGTGGACCGCGCGCGCGAACTCGGCGTCGAGGCGCGTGAGCGCGTCGCCGAGCGACTCCTGTTCGAGGCGCAGCACGCGCTGGCCGCGCGCGACGATGCGCGCGATGTCGGCGGCGCTCGGCGCGGCGGGCACCGTGCCGCTCATGCGTCGACCTCCTCGGCGCGGCTCGCGACGTAGCGCTCCACTTGCGCGTCCCACTCCCCGCGCGCGCGCAGCAGCAGCTCGCAGAACTCTCGCACCGCGCCGGCGCCGCCCGAGCGCGTGAGCGTCACGCGCGCGCAGGCGCGCGCTTCCGCCGTCGCGTTCCCGACCGCGATCGGCAGCCCGACGAGACGCATCACGCCGAGATCGGGGAGGTCATCGCCGACGAACGCGACCTCCGGCCAATCGAGTCCGCGCCGCTCGAGCAGCTTGCGCAGCGCCGGCACCTTGCGGGCGTGGCGGTCCTGGATGAGCTCGTCCACCTGCAACTCGCGCGCGCGTAGCGCGACGCTCTCCGACTCGCGACCGGTGATGATCGCCGTGAGGAAGCCCGCCTGCCGCAGCATCACGATGCCGAGGCCGTCCTGGATGTCGTACCTCTTGAGCTCGACGCGCTGGCCGGCCGCGTCACCGAGGACGATGCCGCCGTCGGTGAGCACCCCGTCGACGTCGAAGCAGACGAGACGGATGCGCGCGGCGGTCGCCGCGTCGATCGTCGGCGCCCCGGCCGTCACGTCTGCGCCAGCTCCCACGTGCGCACGCACCGTTCGACGAGCGCGTCGAGCTGGTCGAGCGGAATCATGTTCGGCCCATCGCTCGGCGCGCTCTCCGGCGTCGGGTGCGTCTCCATGAAGAGACCATCGGCGCCGGCGGCGCACGCCGCGAGCGCGAGCGGCGGGATGAACTCCCGCGCCCCGCCCGACGCCCCGCCCGCGCCGCGACCCGGCTGCTGCACCGAGTGCGTCGCGTCGAAGATCACCGGCGCCTGGCAGGCGACGCGCATGCGGGAGAACGCGCGCATGTCGACGACGAGGTCGCCGTAGCCGAAGAACGTGCCGCGCTCGGTCACCGCGACGTCACCCTCGCCCGCCTCCGCGCCGCGCGCGGCGGCGTACGCGGCGCGCACCCTCGCGACGGCGCCCGTCATGCCCTCGGGATGCATCCACTGTCCCTTCTTCACGTTCACCGGCTTGCCGGTCGCGCCGGCGGCGTCGAGCAGATCCGTCTGACGGCAGAGGAAGGCCGGGATCTGGAGCACGTCGACGACCTCGGCCGTTGGCGCGCACTGCCCCGGCAGGTGGACGTCGGTAAGCACCGGAAGACCGCTCCGTTGGCGCACGCGGGCGAGCGCGGCCAAGCCTTCGTCGAGGCCGGGACCACGCGGCGCCCCGGCGTTGGAGCGGTTCGCCTTGTCGAAGCTCGCCTTGAAGATGATCCCTCCCGGCACCTTGTCGGCAAGACGCGCGAGGTGGTCGGCGACGCGGAACATCAGGTCGTCACCCTCGACCACGCACGGGCCGGCGATGAGGAAGAGCTGCCCCTTCGGGAAGGTGGCGGGCATCGATCAGTTCGCCTCGGCGAGCTCGGGGCGCGCGCGCGTGGAGGCCGCCACGTTCGCATGGCTCGCCGCCGCGGCGACGAAGCCCGAGAAGAGCGGATGCGGACGCGTCGGTCGCGACTTGAGTTCCGGATGGAACTGGCAGGCGATGAAGTACGGATGGCTCGGCAGCTCGATCATCTCGACGAGCGAGCCATCGGGCGAGAGCCCCGAGAGGCGCATCCCTGACGCCTGGAACGTCTCGCGATACTGGTTCGAGACCTCGTAGCGGTGGCGATGCCGCTCGGCGATCTCGGGCTGGCCGTAGATCTCCGCCGC
>CAYSAR010000148.1:0-6224 GCA_964428985.1 uncultured Gemmatimonadaceae bacterium
GCCGTGCACGAGTTCCTCGCATTCCAGCGCATGGACCACCGCGCGGCGGGTCACACGTCGCACTGAGGCGCGCCCCAGCTACGAGCCCCGGCCGGCGCCGAGCGCGGGAGAAGCTCGTTCACCGAGCAGATGCGGAAAACGGAGTGCGGTAAGTCGGCGACCGCCCCCCGCCAGGCGAGCCCGACCACAGTGAGGCGTCTGAGAGACCCGCCGCCGTTTGGCGGGGCTCGAAGCGCCGAACGTGGCGGCGAGCAGGGCGGGGGGCGCGAGCCGACCTTCCCGCACCCCGCATCCCCCGCATCAATGCGATCAGCCGAACATCGAGCGGATCACGAACCCCACGTTCGCCGGGCGCTCCGCCAGCCGACGCATATACCAGCGATACCACGCCTCCCCATAGCTGATCAGCGTCGTCACCTCATGCCCCGCCGCGCGTAGCCGCTGCTGCTCCCGCTCCCGGATCCCGTACAGCATGTGCACCTCGTACTGCGCCTTCGTGAGGCCGAGCGCCTCCGCGCGGGCCACGAGGCGCGAGATCAGCGGCATGTCGTGCGTGCCGAGCACCGCGCGACACTCACCCGACTTCGCCCACGCGAGCATCGTGCCGGCGAGCTGCTCGTACGCCGCGTCGGTGTCCGCCTTCTTGGGGAACGCCACGGTCGCCGGCTCCGCATACGCGCCCTTCACAAGCCGGATCGCCGGCTTCAGCGGCCGCAGCCGCTCGAGGTCCTTCGGCGTGCGGAAGAGGTACGCCTGGAGCGCGAGCCCCGTACGCGAGTGCTGCGCCTTCACCGCTTCGTACAGCGCGAGCGTTCGGTCGACGTACGAAGAATCCTCCATGTCGAGCCAAAGCGCGCTCCCCGTCGCCTCGGCCTTCGCCGCGAGCGCGACGCAATGCGCGACGCACGCCGGTTCCGATTGATCGAGCCCGAGTTGCGTCGGCTTCACGCTGACCTGCGCGGGCAGCCCGCGCGCCTTGATCGCGTCGAAGAACCAGAGATAGTGGTCGCGCACCGCATCGGCATCCGCGAGCGCGGTGAGCGCCTCGCCGAGCCGCGTGTAGATGAGATGGCGTCCGCTCCTCGCGATCGCGACGCCGGCGTCGAGTGCGTCCTCGGGCCGCTCGCCGGGCATGAACGCCTTCGTCGCGCGGCGCACGACGCGACTCCTCGTCGCGATACGGTTGAGGCGATCGCTCTTCGCCATCGCGAGCAGCACCGTCCGCCCGATGCTCATGCGCAACCCTCCACCCATTCGACCTCGGGGAGTCGGCCGGCGCGGAGGCGCGTCACGCGCGCGCCATCGGTCTCGAACACGTACGCGTGCGTCGGCGCGTCCGCCGGCACCCGCACGATGAGATATCGACCGGTCGTGTACTTGTGCGGCTGCCTGATCACGCGCGCTCCATGGATCGAGTCGATACGCGCCTCGGTGTCCCCGACGCGCGCCCCCTCCACCGTCCCGACCGCGCGCGACTCCGATTCGACGCGCGCGAGCCGTCCTCCGACGAACATCAACCGCACCTGGTCCGGTGCCTCGCTCCACTCGGCGTATTCGCATCCTTGGGGATCGCGCTCGTTCGTGATCATGAGCGTGCCGCGCACGAGCGGCGACGCGTCGGCGGCGTGCACGCCGATCGTGAGCGGCCCGAAGCGCATCGCCGACATGGTCCAGGTCGAAGCATCGGTCCCCCGCTCACCCGTGACCGCGTCGCTCGCGGTCGTCGGGGCGTCGTCCGGCGTCGCGTCCTCCGACGGCGCGCCGCAACCCACGCTGAGCGCGGCGAACAACGCGAAAGCGACCGTACGCCGATCAGGCATCAACCGTGGATAGAGGACGCGGGAAGCGAATCGCATCTAGAGAGGGGCGTGCGCGCCCCCACCGGCGCGACGACGAACGCCGCGAAAGATACGCGCGCTGTCGGGCCTATGGATGCTCGAGATCGGCCTGTTCCATCGCCTCGACGAGCGCCGTGAACCGCGCCCGCTGCTCCGGACCGAGCAGTTCCGGTTCGATGCCAAGGTGGTCGAGCGGGTCGAGGTCGTCCTCGTCCCCTTCCTCGATCGTATCGGTCGGCTCGAGCACGCGCATCGCGACGAGCGCGTCGTCGAGCGAGGCCTCGCCCTCGAGGTAAGACCGGATCTTCTCGTATGCGCGCTGGTGCGCCTGCGGGATGTCATCGGCCATGCGGCGTCCTCGGCTGGGGTTCGCCCGTGATACCCCGCGCGCGGCCTGATCGGTCAGGCCGACATCGGTGACCGCGCGCCTTCCTGGAGCGACGAGAGCAGCTCGAGTCCCCGCGGCCATTCGCCCAGGCCGCTCTCGCCATTGATGTGCCCGACGGCGCCGAGTGAGATGAACTCACTCCCCCACGCCTCGGCGAAGAGCCGTGCACGCTCCTCCGCCACGTACTCATCGTTCGTGCTCGCGACGACGATCGACCGGAAGGGCAGCGGCCGCATCGGCATCGGCGCGAAGCCCGTCGGACCGCTTGGGTACTGGGGTCCCTCGGGATCGCTCGGCGCGACGAGCAGTGCGCCGCGCACCTGCTGGAGTCGCGCGAAGCGCGCGTGGTCTGCCCAGTGCGCGACCAGCGCGCATCCCGTGCTGTGCGCGACGAGCACGACCGGGTTCCGCGTCTGCGCGATCGCGTCGCCGAGCCGGCGGACCCAATCCCCACACGCCGGCGCAACCCAGTCGTCCTGCACGACGCGGCGCAGGGTGGAGTCGCGCTGTTCCCACAACGTCTGCCAATGCCCGGGGCCCGAGTCGAAGAGCCCCGGGAGGAGCAAGGTGACCGGCTTCATGCCACAATCATGGAGAAACCGGCCCGAGTCCGCTATGGCTCGTCGTGGCTCGGTCCGTAGATCTGCGGGACCTTCGCGCCCATCGGCCGCAGGTAGGTCGAGATCTGCCCGCGATGGTGCACGATGTCGAAGAGGAAGCTCCACGCCATGCCGGAGGCCGGGCGCTTGCCGCCGAAGAAGTCGAGCTCGCCGTCCCAACGATCGGCGGGCAGCGCGTCCCAGCGACGGATGATGTCCGCTGACTGCTTCGCGTACGTCTCGGCGACCTCCTTCATCGACTGCGGCATCGGCGGCGGAGTCCACTCCGCCTTCCCCTGCTCCAGTGCCTCGATGATCATCCGCTCCTCGCAAACGATCTGCCACGCGATCTCCTGCGCGGTGCGCGACTTGGGGTCGGGACGATAGTCGGACCCATCCGGGATCCGCTCGATCACCTTCCGCGTCGTCTTCGTTTCGTTCGTCCAGAACGTCGTGAACAGCGCCTTCTCGTCCATCATGTCCTCGCGGTGGTCGTGGTCCTACTTCAGACGAAGAGCTTGCCCACGACCCAACCTAATCCCTGTCCGACGAGCCCGAGCGGGCCGAGCACGCGCTCCTGCTCGAGCGAGAGATCCGAGTCCCTGAGCCGTCATGCCGGCGGCGTCGCCTGGCCCGGCCGCATCGGCGGGCGATTGCCGTTGTCCATGTCCGATGCGATCAGCCAGACGCCGCCGGGCGCGCGACGCAGCGTCAGCGTGAACTTCCCCATGTCGCCAGGCGTGTCGCCGTATCCGTACGCGCCAATGATGTACGCGACGGACTCCGACTCGGCGAATGCGAGCGCGCGAAGTCTGAGAGGGCCGCCACCTTGCCCCGTATACGTCGCGCGCAGCGCGGCATGACCCCGCTGCGGAGGCCGGCCCGGCTGGAGCACGAACCCGTCCTCGGTGAAGAGTCGAACGAGCCCGTCCACGTCGCCAGCGCGCCACGCGCGTTCGTAGTCGCGGAGCACGCGGTCGAGCGCTGGGGGGAGGGTGACCGAGGGCAGCGCCGTCGTGTCAGCGGGAGGTCGTCGCGCCGCCGGTGGAGCGGCCCGCGGGGTGGCCTGCGCGACGGCATCCGCGCCGACGAGCAACGTGGCGGCGGCGAGCGTCATGCCCGCGCGCCTGGCGCCTCCCAATGAACGCATCGCGACCTCCGTTCGACCGTGGTGACGAGACCCCTGCTCCGGGGTATGTCACCGGGAATCTTACCACGGTGCCCATCATGCCGAACTCCGAGATCAACCAGGCGCTCCGGACCCTCTTCTCCGAGCTGACGCACGGCGTGGACGAAGGCGGCGACGCCTTCATCGTGAACTCAGGCGACGTCGGCCTGCTCCGGTCGCTCGATGCGCTCGATGCGCGCCAGGCTTCGGTCTCGAGCCACGGCGGTGCCACCGTCGCGGCGCACGCCCAGCATGTGCGCTACGGGTTGTCGCTCTTCAACCGCTGGGCGAGCGAGGGCGGCAATCCGTTCGCCGATGCGAAGTGGGGCGAAGCCTGGAAGACCTCGACCGTCGACGCCACGCAGTGGAGGGAGATCCGCGCCGGCCTCGCCGACGAGGTTCGGCGATGGGACGACGCGCTCGGCACGCCGCGCGACGTGAACGCGATCGAGCTCGCGGGCATGATCGCGAGCGTCGCGCACCTCGCCTACCACCTCGGCGCGATCCGTCAGATCGTGCGGGGGACGCGCGGTCCGAAGGAAGGGACGTTCGTACCGGCCGGCGCTACCGCTTCCGCGTCGCCGTGAACGTCCCGGTCGACCGGCCGGCGAGGTCGGCCGCGCCGTCGATGCTGTCCGTCGTGACAAGGACTCCGCGATACCTGATGAATCGCGCGTCGTCCGCTCCGATCGGCACGGCGAAGCTCACCGAGTCACCTCGTGCGCGACCCTCGATCTCTCGCACGTTGCCGGTGTTCGAGACGCTGCGGCCGCGGATCGACTCGCCCTCCTGGACCAGTTCGAGCGTCGATGCGCTCGCGGCGCCGGGGGGCACGTAGAGGCGAAGGATCCACTCGCCCGAGACGTCACGTCGCTCCGATGGATGCCACGCGATCGCAGCGATCGGACCGACGAGCAGGGTGAGAATAAGTGCGAGGCGGCGCGTCATCGAAGGCTCCTCATGACTGGGGTTCTGGTACTACACGCAGTACACGCGCATGGCGTTGGGCTGGGTCATCCGTCAGCGGCGTAGCTCAGCGCCCCGCGAACGAGTCGCGCCGGCGCGATGAGCCGGTGTTCCTCGGCCCGTGCGCCGCGGATGTGCCGCACGGAGAAGCCGAGCGTCACGAGGACGTCGGCGATGATGCGGCGATGGCAGCGCCACCAGAGCATCTCGGCGCACATGATCGCGCTGTCGAGGCCGCGCCCGAGCGCCAGCAGCTCGAAGAGCCCTTCGGCGAACTCCTCCGTTGCGACATGGTCGGCATACCCGCGGAAGGCCGTGTGCCGCCAGCCGTCGTTCGATGAGTCGGGATCTGGCCTTCGACGGCCGCCGAGCGCGGGGATCCACTGGTAGGCGACGCCGCGACGTGCGAGCGCCTCTTCGAACGCTGGCGACGTGAACTGCGGCAGCCGCCGGCTCCCGGGAAAGCGCCGGACGTCGATGACGAGCTCGATGCGATGCGTCGCGAGCGCCTGCGCGAAGTCGTCGAAGGGCTGGTTCGAATGTCCGATCGTCCAGACGATTGGCGACTCGGCGGTCATCGCCGGAACTGGATCATCGTGTCGCCTTCGCGCGTGTCAAAGCGCAGCATGGCGCGCGTCTCGGCGTCGATCCAGTAGGTTGTAACACCGCCCGGCGTGCCGGCGGTGATGCGCCAAGCGTCGCGGCCGTCGATGCGTTCGGTGACCTCGACGACGATCGGTACGTAACGCGCACCGAGCCGCGACGGAGGCGCGAAGTAGACGAGGACGTTGCGGCGCGCGCCCGGCCTGAACGGCATCGTTGCGGCGAGCATGTTGAGCGACGCCGACGAACGCATCGTCACCGCCGGCGCCGCCGCACGCGCGGTCTGCGAGACGTCGCCGACCGTCGTCGTGATCCAGACGGTGTCTCGCCCGTAGATGATGGCTTGCGTCGTATCGCCGATGACGCGCACCTCGCGCACCGAGCGCAGGGTGAGCGGATACGAATAGAGCGAGTCGACGATTCGCTCGCCGGTCATCGCGCTCGTCCATGTGTAGACCTGAATCTGGTCGAGCCCGCGGCGCAACCATTGAGTGACACCTTGCCCGATCGCGACGCCGTTGATCGTCGCCGTCAGCGTGTCGGTGCGCTCCGGCAGCGGCGGGAGCGTCGGTTCATCGTCCTGGGCGTGGAGCGGCGAGCCGACGACCAGCGTGGCGGCGATGACTGCTCCGAGGATCCGCCTCACGTCGGCGGCAACTCGA
>CAYSAR010000149.1:0-6202 GCA_964428985.1 uncultured Gemmatimonadaceae bacterium
CGCTGGAGGAACTCCTCGAACTTCTCGTCGCTCATGACGCCCACTCCCCGGCGAACTCCGCCAGTTCGGTGCGCAGCCGGGCCCGTGCCCGGAACAGCTGCGCCTTCGATGTGCCCGGCTGGATCCCCAGCGCGGTGCCGATCTCTTCGTGCGTGTAGCCTTCCACGTCGTGCAGCAGGAACACCGTCCGATATCCCTCGGGCAATGCCTCGATCGCGCGCTTCAGCCGCACCTTGAGGTCCGGCTCCGCCTCGCGCACCGGGATCGCCACCTCCGGCAACTCATCCCCGCCGATCTCCCGGCCGTGGATGCGCTTCACCTTCTTCAAGCCGTTGAGGATCACCGACACCGCGATGCTGTGCAGCCACGTCGCGAGCGAGCTGTCCCCCCGGAAATCACCGAGCCGTGCGAAGGCCCGGATGAACGTGTCCTGCGTGAAGTCCCGGGCGAGGGTCTCGTCACCGGCCATCCGATACGCCAGGCGGTAGATGCGGTCGACGTGCGCGTCGTAGAGCATGCGCTCCGCACGGACGTCGCCCCGCAACACCTCGGCGATGATCTCGGGATCGGTCAAGTGACGTCTGGTGGGGTCTCGTCGGGACGTCCTTCGTGAACGTCCCAGAGACAAGGCGTATGCGGGAAGGGTTGCGCGCGCTGCGGCAAAGATCGCCCCATCCCGAACTACGGGTGTAGTTCAGCTCAGAGCTGGCGGCCCTTCAGGCGCATCAGGAGCGCGCGGATCCTCATCGGGGTGTTCGCTTGGTTCGCCGCAATCTCCAACGTGCGCACGAGCGTGTAGCGATTCGTCAGCGGGAAGAAGGGCGGGCGCCGGTCCGCCGTCTGACAGCGCGCGCCGGCGACGCGATGCCGCATGCCGGTGTTCGACGTCGAGCCATGCGGCGGGGTGAACGTGCGCATCACCATGCCCCCGGTGATCGCGAGGCATCCGCCGTTCGAACGCGAGGAAATCCCTCCATCGTCGGGACAAGGGAACTGCGCCGACGCATCGCCTTGCGTGTAGTTCGGGTCCTCCACGCGGACCGACCCCGCGGTACTCATCAGATGCCCCGACACCGAGAATCGCGGTTCCTCGGTGAGCGCGGCGGTCGTGTGTTGCGCGATGTGCTGCACGCCAAGGAAGTTCGTCGCCTGCCGGCCGAAGCGACGCACGCGGCTCGTGAGACCGTCGACGACCACGACGTCCGACGTCGCGAGTAGACCGAGCTGGTCGCTGCACGCGTCGACCTCCGGATCGTTCGGGTCGGTCCACGTCCGCAGGCGATCGACCAAGGTAATGCGACCGTCGACGCGCAGCGTGACGGGGCCGCGCGCCTGCCCACTCACGAACAAGGGGCCCGAAGTCGCACTCAGCACGCGACGCGATGCCGGGTTCAGCGCCGGATCGACCGGCCATAGGTACGGCAACTCCTCCGACTGCCGGACCGAGGTCGGGATCGTCGAGAGCGCCGTGCCGGCGAACGCGCGCCAACTGCCGAGGGTGCGCACCGTGCCCGCCTCACACCAGCCGTTCGTGTTCGACGCGATGCGGCAGGTGCGACTGGTCCGCGAGAACGTCGTGTCACTGCCGCCGTACGGTGTGCCTCCCGGCCAGGCGAAGCCCGGTGCGGAACCGAACGGATAGACGTCCGCCGACGTGTTCGTGACGACGCCGGCGGCATTCGTGAATCGCTCGGTGAGCATCAAGTAGGGGCTGCCGGCCGGGAAGCAGCGGACCGTCTCGATGTTCGCGAGAAGGTACGCGAGGGCATCGAAGTCGTAGTCGTTCAGGCTGTTGATCGCCGTACCGGGATTGACCTGCGGATAGTTCGCGCTCCCGGTGCCGACGATCAACGACGCCGCCCACGTCGCGCGATGGGTCGCGATCGGGACGAAGTGCCAACGTCCGCTGCGCAGATAGAACGCGCCGCACTGGTTCTGCACGATGTCGTCGTCCCACGACAGGTAGTCGTAGTAGTTCCCCGAGCAGAACAGTCCGAGGATGAGCGTGCAGTCCGTTCGCACGGGCGGCGACACCCGGAGGCGGATCGTGTCCGCCCCCGACGCGGTCGCGAGGTCGAACACGCGCACGAACCCCTCGTGTTCCTCGACGATGCTGTCGCCGTCGGCATCCAGCGCGACGAACTCGAGGCGCGACCCGCCGACGCGGGGCGTCACGTCGAGCTCGCCGGACTCCGCGAGCGTTTGCATCCACGCGAACGTCGAGTCGCGCGGATAGCGGATCGGCCACGCGGCATGGGTCGTGTCGCCGTGGTACGTCCCCATTCCCGCGAGACCCGACACGGCGGTGACCGTGTCCGGGTACACGGGCGTCGGCGTGCCCGTCGACCGCCACGACGCGTTCGAGTGCACGCGTCCCGCGAGGACGGTGCCATCGTACGCCGTCGTCGTGGGGAACGAATCGACGAACATCGCGAAGCGCACGAAGCTCTCGCGACGCAGATCGACCCGCCGCACGTGCCGCGTGCCGCCCCCGTCATAGCTGACGCCGATCACCGTCACCATCGGTAGTCGTGTCCCGCTCGTGTCGCCCGTGGTCGCCGCGTAGACGTTCACGCGCACGCGCCGCAGCGGCGCGCCGACGGCGTCGACCGGCTAATAGCCCGCGAGGAGCTGCACCATGCCCGTGTCGGGGATGCCGAGCGCGGTATCCCTCGCGAGCCGGCTGCGCACCAGCTCGATGCCGCTCTCGGCCGCCAGGCGGAAGTCGCGGTCCCGGTCATAGAAGCGCGAGAGCAGCCCCGCGCTGGACGACATGAAGATCGCCGCGACGGCGAGACCGGCGACCGCCAGCGTCATCAGCAGGACGAGGATGAGCGCGGAGCCGCGACGCGCGCGCATCACGGCAGCGTCACCGCGCCGTCGGTGGTGCGCGTCGAGGCCGTGCCGCCGCAATCGACCGCGCGAACGCCGTACGTGTACGTGCCGTTGCCCGGCCGCATGTGATGCCACACGTACCTCGTCGCGCCGGTGGCGGGCACGGACGCCAGCGTCGTCCACGCGCCGGCGCCGCGTCGACGTTCGACGATGTAATGGCGCACGTCGGCCGCGCCGATGCCGTCGTCCCCTGAGCGGTCCCAGTCCAGTTCGACGCTGTTCGGGAAGTGGTCGGTGTGGGCGCCCTCATCCTCGACGTCGAGGTCGGCGGGCGCGCCGGGCGCGGCGCCGCAGGCGGACCCGGGCGGCGCGCCGGCATTCGGCAACGGCGTGCGCCAGTGCACGGTGCGCAACGTCTCCTTGCCGGTGAGCCGCTCGCGGAAGTAGCCCGTCACGCGCAGGCCGACCGCGGCGATCGAGTCCACGGCGGTCGAGTCCCACCGCAGCGGCAATCGCGCATCGGCAATGCGCTGGAGGGCGCCGCCGACCGGTCGGAGATACGAGAAGAACGCCGACTCCGCCGGCACCTGGAGCGAGCGGACGACCTGTATCGAATCGCGGGCGTTGACGCGCCGGTACAGCACGTACAGGTCGGACCGGCCGCTGATCGTGTCCGGGTGCAGGAAGTAGGCGATGGTCTCGTGATGACTCGGTCCGCCCGACGCGTCGAGGTACTCCTCGGTCGGGTAGGTCCACTCATCGAACGGCAGTGGCCCCGCGTCCGCGACCCGCCACCCCTCGGCCAACGAGTTCGGCGCCGCGGCGTCGAACGCGGCGGCGCTTGGGTCGGCGAGCGAATCGGCGGTCAGCAGGTTCGCGTTGAACGCGATCCCCATCGGGCCGGCGTATACGAGCAGCGGTTGGCCCGGATCCGCGCTCGCGAGCCGCAGGTCGCGGTCGATCGCCCGCTGTGCATAGCGCGCCAATTGGTCCGCATCGAGGCGGCCGGCGCTCGCGCCGAGCGCGCGCGTCTGCGCCCGCACGAACGGCAACGTGATCGCGAACACCGCCAACGTCAGCGTCATCGCCACGAGGATCTCGACCAGCGTGAACCCTCGCTGCGTCCGGCCGGTCCGCCTCACGGCACCGCGGCGATCAGCACCGTCTTCGCGACTGGCGACGCCAGCGACGGTGACGTCACGGTGACCGTCACCGTGACATAGTCGGTCGTGTCGGTCTGCGTCCGCACGAGCTGCGTCGTGCGCACGAACCCCTCGTTGCCGGCCATCGACGGGTTCGCGGTCGCATCGCCGGCCGTCTCGGTCGCGTCGTCGAACGTCGCGACGAGGGTCGCGAAGTCGCCATGGGCCTTGACCGCCTCGATGCGCGCGGCGGCGAGGTCACTCGCCGTCGCGAGCGTCGCCGCGTCGGCCGTCGTCCGGGTGAACGCCTGCCCGAACCGCGCGAGACTCAGCATCACGCCCGAAAGGATGACGATCGCGAAGAGCACCTCGATGATCGTCATGCCGGCGCGGTCGGTGGAACGAATGGCGGCCATGGCGCGAATACTATTGAGGTCGGAGCGGACGTCACCAGACCAAGGACGCCGGCGACCTCACGCTTGTCACAGAGTGACGGACGTGCCAATCCACCCGTCTGGAAAGGTGAGGGTCTGCCCCCCCGATGAGTCCCACTTCCAACCATCCTCCCGTGGCCACCATCGCGACCATGCTCCCCGACGCGCGAGCGCTCGAGCGCGTGAACGCCGCCATTGCCGGTGAGCACACCGCCGTGCACTGCACCGGATGGGAGGAGTTCGAGGCCGCCTGCAAGGACGAGAGCGTCTCGCTCGCGATCGTCGACCTCTTCGCCGACGGGCAGAGTCACTTTGACGTGATCCGCCGGCTCAAGATGCGCGCCGAGCGCCTGACGCTCGTCGCCTACGTGACGGTGAGCCCGGAGCGCGCGCGCGACCTCTTCGACGCCGGCCGCGCCGGCATCGACGGGCTGCTCATCAAGGGGCAGGACGACACGCCGGCTGCGTTCCGCGCGGTGCTCGAGCGCGCCGAGGCGCGCGGCGTCGCGCGGCTCCTGCGCACCCGCCTCGCGAACACGTCGGCGCTCGTGCGCGACGCCGTCATGGTCGCCGTCACGCGCGCCCACCTGCGTCTCACCTCGCACCGCCTCGCCGAGATCTGCGGCACGTCGAAGCGCGCGCTGCTCGCCGCGCTCGACACCGCCCACTTCCCGCCGCCGCAGAAGCTCATCGCCTGGGGACGCCTCATCGTCGCGGCGCAGATGCTCGAGGACGACAAGCGCACCGCCGACGGCGTCGCGCGCATGCTCGACTTCCCGTCGGGCTCGGCGTTCCGCAACACCTGTCAGCGCTACGTGGGCGCGACGCCGCAGGAGATCCGCGCGAAGGGCGGCGCCGCCTGGGTCGTCGAGCGGTTCCTGGAGTCGGCGAACGCCTAGTTGTTCCGCGCGCGCCAGGTCCCGCTGGCGCGGCTCCAGAACCCGGTTCGGGCGGTCGCCCCGACCACCGTCATCGCGCGCTGGTCCGTCTCTTGGCGCGTCGTCGAGCCGAGGTAGACGACCACGTCGCCCGAGAGCGAGCCGTTCGGCGCGATGCGCAGCGCGAGTTGGAGCGGGTTGCCCGTCTCGATGACGCCGGGACCGGTCACGTACGCCGCCGGCGCCCCGTCGAGCGTCGTCGACGGCGCCTGGAACTCCGCGCCCTCGAAGAGCGGTCGGTAGCGCACCGAATCGCTCGCATCCATGACGCCGTTGTCATTGAGGTCCATGAGCACGCGCACGCGGTGCGCGTTCGCGTCGAACATGACCTGCACCGGCGTGTTCCGCGTGATCGCCGTCTGCTGCGCGCCGATGATCACGTTCTGCAGGAAGCGGATGTTCGCGTCCATGCGATAGCCGCGATAGTCGAACCGCGTCACCGCGAACCCGACGACGATAGCGATCAGCGAGATCACGAACAGGATCTCGATGAGGGTGAATGCGGCGCGTCGCGGGCTGGGCACGAGCCGAAGCTAATGGCGAAGTGGCCCCCGCGCCTCCCGCGCCGTACGATTCGCGCGTGCTGACCTTCGGCCTCACCGGCAACATCGCCTCCGGCAAGTCGGCCGTCGCGTCGCGGCTCGCCGAGTTCGGTGCGCCGACCATCGATGCCGACCTCCTCGCGCGCGAAGCGGTCGAGAAGGGGCGCCCCGCGCTCGCGGCGATCCACGCGCGATGGGGCGACGCCGTGCTGCGCCCCGACGGCGCGCTCGACCGCGCCGCGCTGCGCCGCATCGTCTTTGCCGACCCGGCCGAGCGCGCCGCGCTCGACGCCATCGTCCATCCCGCCGTC
>CAYSAR010000150.1:0-4530 GCA_964428985.1 uncultured Gemmatimonadaceae bacterium
TGCAAAGCGTGCGAACTGTTCGCCACGGCGAAGAACCACGTGCCCGGCGAGGGCGATCCGAACGCGAAGTTCGTCGTCGTCGGCGAGGCGCCCGGCGCGACGGAGGACGACCTCGGTCGGCCCTTCGTCGGCAAGAGTGGCGATCTCCTTACGAAGATCCTCGAGGCGATCGGGCTCAGCCGCGAGAAGGTGTTCATCTGCAACGTGTTGAAGCACCGGCCGCCGGGGAATCGCAACCCGTCGTCGAGCGAGATCGTCGCCTGCCGGCCGTACCTCTTGCGTCAGCTCGAACTCCTCCAACCACGCGTGATACTCGCGCTCGGGACGTTCGCCGCGCAGACTTTGTTGGAGACCGACGTCCCGATCGGGCGGCTGCGTGGCATCGAGCACACCTACCACGGCATCCCGCTGGTCGCGACCTACCATCCTGCCGCGCTCCTGCGGAATCCCTCCTGGAAGCGCCCTGCCTGGGAAGATGTCCAGCTCGCCCGTCGAATTCTCGATCGCGCCTAAGGGCGCGCCAGATGCCTTCCGCGACCGCCGGCCGCCCTGGTCGGAGGATGCGGAGCGCGCCGTCCTCGCGGCGATGATCATGAGCGTCGACGCGATCGTCACCGCGACGGAGCTCGTCACCGAGGACATGTTCTACCGCGAGGGCCATCGCCGGCTGTTCCGCGCGATGATGGCCGTGCATTCGGCCGGCGCCGTGGTCGACCCGCTCACGCTCGCGAACGAGCTCGAGCAGCGCGGCGACCTCGCCGGCGCCGGCGGCAAGGAGTACATCGGCGGCCTGCTCGACGAGGTCCCGACGGCGGCGAACGTCGAGCATCACTGTCGCATCGTGCGCGAGAAGGCGCTGCGCCGACGGCTCATCGAGACCGCGACCGCGCTCGTGCGCGAGGGGCACGAAAGCCCGGCCGACGTCGCCGAGCTGCTCGACATGGCCGAGAGCAGGATCCTCGAGCTCAACGACAGCCGCGGCTCCGAGGGCTTCGTCAAGATCAAGTCGCTGCTCTGGTCGGCGATGGAGCGCATCGAGGCGCTGCGCACGGCCGGCGGCAACCTCACCGGCGTCCCGTCGGGGTTCACCGACCTCGACAAGATGACGCTCGGCTTCCAGCCGTCGGACCTCGTCATCGTCGCCGCGCGCCCATCGATGGGCAAGACGGCGTTCGTGCTGAACATCGCGCAATACGCCGCCATCGAAGGCAACGTTCCGACGGCGATCTTCTCGCTGGAAATGAGTACTGAATCCCTTCTGCTGCGAATGCTCGCCTCGGAGGGATACGTGGACGCACAACGGTTGCGCAGCGGCGCGCTGACGGCGCAGGACGCCTCGAACCTCGCGAAGGCGGCGGCGCTGCTCGGGCAGGCGCCGATCTGGATCGACGACACGCCGGGCTTGAGCGTGCTCGAGCTGCGCTCGCGCGCGCGCCGGCTCAAGAGCCAGGCCGACATCAAGCTGCTGATCGTCGACTACCTCCAGCTCGTGAGCGGCCCGCCGAACTCGGAGAGCCGCCAGCAGGAGGTCTCGCAGATCTCCCGCTCGCTCAAGGCGCTCGCGAAGGAGCTCAACATCCCGGTGCTCGCGCTCTCGCAGCTCTCGCGCGCCTCGGAGCAGCGCGGTGGCGAGAACCGAAAGCCGCAGCTCTCGGACCTGCGCGACTCGGGCGCGATCGAGCAGGATGCCGACGTCGTGCTGTTCATCTATCGCCCCGAGATGAACGAGCGCCCGTACGACGAGGCCGGGAACCCGCGCATGGTGCCGGGCACCGCCGACGTCCCGCTCGACGGCTACGCCGAGGTCATCATCGGCAAGCAGCGCAACGGTCCGACGGGCTTCGTGCGCATGCACTTCCGCAAGCAGCACACGCGGTTCGAGAACTGGACGTCTCGCCAGCCGAGCTGAGCGCATGAGCGCCAAGGCGAAGTCCGTGTACCGCTGCACCGAGTGCGGTGGCGAGTCGCTGCGCTGGCAGGGCCAGTGCCCCGCGTGCGGCGAATGGAACACGCTCGTCGAGGAACTCGTCGCGCCGAAGGTCGCAGCGGCGAAGGGGGTCGGCGCCGCGCGCCGTCGCGCCGGGAGCGCCGCGTTCGGCGAGGGCGGCCGCGTGCGGCCGACGCCGCGCCTGCGCGACGTCGAGGGCGCCGAGACGCACCGTCTCGCGACCGGCATCGCCGAGTTCGACTTCGTGCTCGGTGGCGGGGTCGTGCCCGGGGCGATGGTGCTCGTCGGCGGCGAGCCGGGCATCGGCAAGAGCACGATCCTCCTCCAGGTCGCGGCGCGGCTCGAGGCCGCTGGCCATGCGGCGCTGTACGTGAGCGGCGAGGAGTCCCCGCTCCAGGTGAAGCTGCGCGCCGACCGCCTCGCGCCCGAGGCGGGTGCCGTCGCGCTGCTCGGCGAGACGAACCTCGAGACGATCCTCGCGACGGCGCACGAGACGCGGCCCGCGGTCATGGTGGTCGACTCGATCCAGACGGTGTTCACGGGCGACCTCGAGGGCGCGCCGGGCAACGTCGGGCAGGTGCGCGAGTGCGCCGCGCGGCTCATGCGCTTCGCGAAGGAGACCGGCACCGCCGTCTTCGTCGTCGGGCACGTGACGAAGGGCGGCGGCATCGCCGGCCCGAAGACGCTCGAGCACATCGTCGACACCGTGCTCTACTTCGAAGGCGAGGGTACCGCCGACCACCGCGTGCTGCGTGCGACGAAGAACCGTTTCGGGTCGGTCGACGAGATCGGCGTCTTTCGCATGACGGTGCGCGGCCTCGAGGCCGTGGAGAACCCGAGCGCGCTCTTCCTCGGCGAGCGCTCCGATTCGCGGGCGAGCGGGAGTGCGGTCACCTGCCTGCTTGAAGGCACGCGCCCGATGTTGCTCGAGGTGCAGGGGCTCGCCGCGAAGGCGGGCTTCGGCACGCCGCAGCGCGTGAGCACGGGCTACGATGGTCGGCGGCTCGCGCTGCTCCTCGCCGTGCTCGACAAGCGCGCCGGACTCTCGTTCGCGCAGCTCGACACGTTCCTGAACGTCGTCGGCGGCGTGCGCATGCAGGAGCCGGCAGGGGACCTCGCCGTCGCCGCGGCGCTCGCGAGCAGCGTCTACGACAAGCCGCTTCCGGCCGATGCGGTGTTCATTGGCGAGGTGGGACTCGGCGGTGAGGTGCGCGCGGTCTCGCAGGCGGAGCGCCGCCTGCTCGAGGCCGAGAAGATGGGGATGAAGGTCGCGTACGTCTCGACGCGCAGCGTGCCGCGCCGCGCGCCGAAGCAGATTGCCGTGCGTGGCGTGAACGACCTCGGCGAGCTCTTCCGCGAGTTGTTCCGATGAACGCGGCGCCGGCGGCCCGGCCAGGCGCGCGCGATGTCGGCGTCGTGATCGTCGCCGGCGGGTCGGGCTCGCGCACCGGCGGCGGCGAGCTCAAGCAGCTGCGGTGGGTCGCCGGCAAGCCGATGTTGCTGCACTCGCTCCAGACGTTCCAGGCGCGGAGCGACGTCGCGATGGTCGTCTGCGTGCTCCCGCAGCGATACGCCGGGGACCCGCCCCCCTGGCTCTTCCAGTGCGATGTCGAGCGCATGCTCGTGTCGGTCGGGGGGAAGACGCGCGCGGAATCGGTCGCGAATGGGCTCGAGGACCTCACGCCGGAGTGTCGCTACGTGCTGATCCACGACGCGGCGCGCCCGCTCGTGCCCGACGGCGTCATCGACCGTGTAATCGCGGAGGCGCGGAAAGGGCATGGTGCCGTGGCGGCCTTGCCGGTGGTGGACACGCTCAAGCAGGTCGACGGCGACGGCCGCATCGTCGCCACGCTGCCGCGTGACGGGCTCTGGCGCGCCCAGACGCCGCAGGGATTCCCCGTCGAGATGATCGTCGCCGCGCATCGCGAGGCGCGCGCGCGGGGTATCCATGCGGATGCCACCGACGATGCCGCCCTCTGCGAGGCGTTCGGCCATCCCGTGCACGTCGTGCGCGGGAGCGAGCGCGCCATGAAGGTCACCGAGGAGAAGGACTTCTCACTCGTCGAACTGCTCCAGGCGGTGCCGGAATGACGACGCTCGCCGAACCGCGTGGCCTGCCGTTCTGGTCGGCGCCGGAGATCGAGGCGGCGCTCACGCCGACGGTGCGCCATCTCCAGGACGGGAAGGTCCTCGCCTATCCGACCGAGACGGTCTACGGCTTCGGGACGATGATCGACCACGATGCCGTCGAGCGGCTCGTTGGGCTCAAGAAGCGGCCGCCGGCAAAGCCGTTCCTGCTGCTGATCAGCGACACGCCGATGTTGGCGCGCCTCGACCTGCACCTGACGCGCGCCGCGTCGATGCTCGCGGCGAAGTTCTGGCCCGGTCCGCTGACGCTCGTGCTGCCCGGTGGCGAACGCCGGGTGCCCGAGCGCCTGCGCGGGCCCGAGGGCGGCATCGCCGTGCGATGGACGCCGCACGTCGGACTCCAGCGCCTGATCTCGACGCTCGGTGACCCGATCACGAGCACCTCGGCGAACCTTCCGGGGTCGCCGGCGGCCACGGCGGCGAGCGAGATCGTC